>NZ_JAEQDD010000031.1:0-117206 GCF_020737885.1 Microcoleus sp. PH2017_34_RAT_O_A
TCGAAAATGTCGGGGTCGAAGTCATTGAATAAAACGGATGGAAATCCGGTCAACACGCGATCGTGCTCGACTTTGTATGTGTCGGGATTGGCGATCGGCGGACTGTTGGTAATATTAATTACAAATGTCTGGTTTGCCGAAGTATCGATGCCGCCGTTAGCTATACCGCCGTTGTCTCTGAGGTTGAGAGTGATATTAGCCTTGCCAGTTCCACTTGTGGCGGGGGTAAAAGTCAGTTGTCCGAAAAAGCCGATCGCCGGTGGTACGCTAAACAAACCGGGATTGTCATTTCCCACGACTTGAAAGTTGACGGTTTGTGTTGACTCGTTGACCGGCCCTGGAGAAATGGCTATGGCCCATCCAGGAAAGGTTTGCAGGCCAGCACTGTGATTGACAGTGCGATCGGGCCCTTTGACAAACGACGGTGCATCGTTGACAGGATTAACAGTAATTGTTGCAGTCTCGCTGGCCGTACTGAAAGCTGCTAAACCCCCAATACTGCTAGCAGTTGAAATATCAGCCGTCCCCCCATTCGTGAGGGTAGTACCGCTAGAGTTAGTCGTCGTTCCATCCCACGATTGATAGGTGATATTAGCACTACCGTTGTAGTCATTATTGGGAAGAAAGCGGATACTGGCATTGCCTGCTAGCAGTCTCGCTGCTGCTGTTGACGGTGTACCGAATGCCGTCCAAGTCGCACCGCTATCAATAGAATATTGCCAACTGCCGTTAGTATTGTCTGTCGCCGTCACAGCAATTCCTTGAGTGTCGGCGGTGTCGGGATCTGTAACTATTCCTGCAATTAAAACAGAAACTAAGGTGCCAGTGTTGCTGGCAGAAGGTACATCTTCGTTAATTGCTGTTAGTACCGGCGAACCGCTGTTGTTGAGTACGGGTGCGTTGTTGGCTGCAAACGCTGCGAATCTGGTGGGAAGGGCAAAATTGTTGTCGCTGACAAGAATTAGCGTTCGTTTCCCAGTTGCTGTTTGAGGAGGCCCAAATGTCATCCCTTCAAAATTGTCAACCAGTGCCGGAGTGCCTGTACTGAGGAAATAAGCAGAAGTGGCGATCGGAGTTTTCGATACTGGTGTAATGCTAGCAACACCAGAAGCAATCAAACCGGTATTGTTTTGAATATCTGTCGCACCGTTTAAAGAAATTTGATAAAGCTTCAAATCCCCTGACGGCGGTGTTGTCGATAAGTCGAGAAAACGTTCGAGAACCAGCAGTGTATTATCATCAACGGCCAGCATTTCTGAAATGCCGTTGCGCGGATCGGTATTGTAAAGAAATTCTCCGTTTGTGGTGTTTGTACCTAAGTTATATCTGACAATTCGCGATCGCGCGCCAGCCGTTATATCTGAAGCAGGGCCGTCTTGTTCGAGAGCATTTTCTGTTGCTGTAAATAGAAAACTTTGACTGGGAGTAATCGTCAGACTTTCAAAACCTTGATTGTTGCGGATGCCGCTGTTAGGATCTGCTGATACGTCGTATTTGGGAGAAGCAATAGGCAGCGCGAAATTTTGAACTCCTGTTGCAATGGCGAAACTATTAATAAAAGGCTGGGTATTTGTGGAGAAATTGCCTTCAGAAGAGACGAAGACATTGCCGCCGATGAAGCCAATGCCCTCTGTATCCGATGTATCTGCGGCAAAGGGAGGCGGATTGCCAATCTGTGTCACCCCTGTAAAATTCACTTGTCCTGGTACTGGTGTCAAGCTACCGGAACTCACAGTAGGTATAGTGAGGGTGTAAAAGCGAGATGGGCCGGGACTGCCACCAGGAATATTGCGGCCGTCGGAGATAGCGTAGTAAGTGTTGCTTCCCGCGTAGGTAAGGCCCGACAGTCCACCTACCTGAGTTGTTGGTGTTCCAAAAGTTGTATTTGCCGGAAATCCTGCTTGTCCCAAAAGTTGTAAGCCGAACACAAATTGGTAAGCGGCCATTGTGGCTGGGTCGATCGCCATTCCAGCAACAATCCTTCCCGTTGTATAATCTAGCAGCCAATCTCCGCCTAAAGCTGAATTGCCGATCGGCCCCCTGGAAGCAGCGATTTTTGCCTTTGTTAGCTGACTCAGTTGCTGCACGAAGTTAGCGCCCGCATCGCCCGCCGCTACCTCGCACCCGTACAGCAAAATCTCTGCACTCTCTGCCAGCGATCGCGCCCAACGCTGCAATTTTTCACCATAAAAGTTTAAATTTGTCAAGTTTAGATCGATCGCGCCTAGCTGCAAACTCGCCGATCGACCGTGGGAGATAATATGAATACTTTTAATATTGCTGCGACTCCCTAGCACTTCCGTAATTTGTGCTACTCCATCCCGCGCTGCATTAATGATAATTACTTCTATTCCGGCGGCGATACCGTTGCAAAGATTTTGGATATCGGGGAGGGCAGAGTCGAGAAAGGCGATCGAACTCATAACAGAATTGATAAAATTTGGCACAAAACACCTCTGGTTTGATGACCGTCGATAACTTAAATATATGCCAAATATACCAAACTCAGATATTAAATGTCATCCGTAAAATTTCGGGAATGTTGCTGCAACCAAGTCACCAAATCTGAAACACTTTCAAAATCAAACATCGCATCTCCTAAATCATCCAAATTCTCAAGATTCAACTCGCATATCTGTGTCTGAATGTCTGGAGAAATTTCACCAATTAGCCTCCTCATATTCCGGACTATTAATTCTGACTTGCCTCGTTCCATGCCTCGTTCCATGCCTCGTTCCATGCCTCGTTCTAGAGCTTGCTGAGCCGCTAGATCGATCGCCCCTTGTTGATCTTGAATCCAAAACTCTTGTTTTTGCAATTCATCTAAGTCTTTTTGACTCAGATTCGTGTCGTTAGCAATCTGAAAAGCTCTTTCAATTTCTGGCACCGTAACCATTGTATCGGGAACAGTTTCTAGGTTACTGGTATTTTTGACAAAATAAATCCACTTGTCCGTCAGCGTTGTCAACTGATCCAATTCCTTTTTGAATTTTGGCAGTTCGATAAACACCAACTCAATCTCGCTATCGGGATAATCGAATAATCTTTGTGTTTCTTTGAAAGCAAATCTCGAAATTACTTCCAATTGATTGGGAAACATTTCAAAGTCTGTGATATTCAAAGCAATTACTGGCCTGAGTCTGTAATAGCTATCGCTTAGATTTAATTGCATTCCATAAGTTTTAGCAGCATTATATAAAACTCGCTTACGATATTTTGCCACGTTCAAAACTTGGATTGTGACAATCACAGTTTTGCCATCATTAATTTTAGCTTTGACATCTAAATAAGTGTCTTTACTTCCAAAAATCTCAGCAGATAAATAAGGAGGGATGATTTCTAAATCTTCGATCGCAGATTCGCCTGCATAAAGCATAGCGTTCAAAAAACTCATCAAAATTTCTCGGCTTTCGTTAGAACAGAATATCTTCGTGAAGGCCAAATATAGTTTGGGATTGATAAAACCCATAGTTTTTAGCGATCGAGGTTTTGTCTATCATTATAAACTACCAGACTTAAGATTGACTGCCTAACAGTTCCTCTGCTACCAATCCTTTCTGAATAGCGAGCACTGCTGCTTGAGTGCGATCGCGCACTTCTAACTTTTGCAAAATCGCGTGGACGTGCACCCGCACAGTCCCCGGAGCGATGTACAATATTTGTGCAATCTCCTGATTGCTTTTCCCGCCCGCAACTAAGGCTAATATTTCCTGTTCCCTCGGAGTCAGCGGATTGTCTAAAACTTCCCATTTACTCGCGCTTTTGACAGGTTCGGGATTACTAAAAACCGCCCGAATTTCCGCAGTTGCGGCCTTGTCCCACCAAGAAGCGCCCGCCGCTACCGATCGAATTGCCAAAACCAAAGTTTCTGCCGCAATTCCCTTGAGACAATATCCTTGGGCTCCCGCAGCCATCAACCTTTCAATTAACGTTTTTTGGGCGTGAGATGTTAAAATTAAAACCGGAATTTCTGGATGTCTCTGTTTGATTTGGCGGCACGCTTCAATGCCACCAATTCCCGGCAAACCGACATCGAGAACCACCACATCCGGCAAGTGTTCCTGAGTCAATTCTACCGCCGTTTCTCCATCTTCCGCCTCGGCAATTATTTGCAAAGAACTTTCTTGCTGCAATCTGGTTTGCAGTCCCAACCGAAACAGTTCGTCGTCTTCAACTAAGAGAATTCGCAAGGGAGAATTAGGTTTCATTGGCAGAGATAGCTGGTAGTCGGAATCCAAACAAGGCACCTAAAGGCAATTTGTTTTCTGCCCAAATTATACCGCCGTGGGCGTCAATAATTTGGCGAGATAAGTATAACCCCAATCCCGATCCTTTGGCTTGCCGATCGCCATTTCCTTGATAAAAACGCTCAAACAACTGGGGCAGCTCATCGCTAGTAATTCCCAACCCGCTATCGATAACTTTCACCACCTGATCGGTTGCGTAAGATTCCATGACTATTTCTACTTTACCACCTCGGGGAGAATGGTTGATCGCGTTTGTTAGCAAATTAACAAAAACGCGCTGGAGTTGCACTTCATCGCCGTTTACCCACAAAGAACGGCGAAAGTCAGACTCTCCGTAACTTATACTAATATAAACTCGGCGCGCTGCCGATAAATGGATGAGTGTGGCAATTACTTCTTCTGCTAAAGCTGCTAAATTTACGGGCGCAAGTTGCAGTTTTAAACCTTCGGCATCGTTGCGGTAAACATCCAGCAGCGTTTCTACTAATTGTAGTGACATTTTTTGCGATCGCGCCATTGTTTCGAGAACTTTTTGCTGGCTGGTAGTCACTTCCCCAAAGTTTGCTCCCTGAAAAGCTTTGATTGTTTCAATTGCGCCCAGCATCGGCGTTTTCAAGTCGTGACTCAAAGTAGAGACAAAATCCTCTCGGATGCTGGCTAGCTGCTGCTGAGACTGCAACTGCGCTTTGGCGATCGCGATCGCTTCTTGATACTGCTGGGTGCGATCGCTCAAATATCCCGTGACTCCCAAGGCCATAACTGCGATCGCCCTATTTGCAACAGTCGCTAGGGCGATCGTTTCTCCATAGGGAACAAACAAGTTCAACAGCGTCAATGCTGCTGCTAACAGCGTAATTTGCAACTTTCCCAACCGACTCAACCGCGAATTTGCCAGTAAAATCGGCCCTGTATACAAATACCCAAACAGATATTCTGACGGCGTGGTAAATTCCAGTGCTATAACGATCGCGAATAAAATTGCGATCGACCACCTTCCGCGCAAATACTTTTCTTGAAACACCAAAATTTTGGGAATTTTCAATAAGCTGTCAAACATCTCTAATTAATCCATTTTAAGCTTGTAAAATATCAACCAATACAGTTAACTTAAAAACAATCTGATTCATGAAAAATGCCTGCATCGCCTATAAAATCGCGATAGTAAATTCGTCAAAAAGCGTTAAGTAAACCGTATTGAAATATCAACTACATTTTGGCGCAAAAAACAGCGTTTAGACAGCATTTATACCTGCAAGTATAGATTTAATACATTGGCTAAACATTCGCCTATCAGTAAAAGTATAGGTAAAAAAAGCATAATTTATAAACAGTAACTTATACCTTAAGACAGATTATCAACAACCCCAAACCTCAGTAAAGTAATCACTAAACGAGGAATTTTTAACACACTTATGTTACAAGGCTTAATTCAAATTGCATTAACCCTAATCATTTTAATCGCGATCGCGCCCGTGTTCGGCAACTACATGGCACGGGTGTACATGGGAGAACGAACCATTCTCGACCCCGCAATTAAACCACTAGAACAACTCATCTATAAAGCCAGCAATATTCGGTCTGTAGATTCCATGACAGGCTGGCAGTATGCCCGATCGCTATTATACAGCAATGCAGCAATGGGCATATTTGTATTCTTGATTTTCATGCTTCAGGGACTGCTGCCTTTAAATCCCACCAGCCTGAGTGCACCAACCTGGGATACCGCGCTGCATACAACTATTTCATTCCTCACAAATACCGACCAACAACATTACTCAGGCGAGACAACATTCAGTTATTTATCCCAGTTAACCCTGGGTTTTTTAATGTTCACCTCAGCAGCCACGGGTTTAGCAGTAGGAATTGCCTTTATTCGGGGACTGACAGGTCGCCCCCTCGGCAACTTTTATATCGATTTAATTCAATCTATCACCCGGATTCTGCTGCCACTTTCTTTGATAATTGGCTTGTGCTTACTAATTTCTGGAGTGCCGGAAACCCTAGCCGGCCCAGCAGTTGCGCGTACCTTAGAAGGCGGCACGCAAGTAATTGCTCGCGGCCCAGTAGCTCACTTTGAAAGTATCAAACAACTGGGAGAAAATGGCGGCGGATTTTTTGCCATTAACTCGGCTCACCCCTTTGAAAATCCTAACCCTTTTACCAACCTGCTGGAAACACTAGCAATGGTTTCTATACCAGCAGCACTCATTCACACCTACGGCAGATTTGCTAACAACAAAAAGCAGGGATGGCTGATTTTTGGGATGGTGTTTGCCATCTATGTAATTTTGATCGGCATTGCAGCAGTTGGCGAATATCAAGGCAATCCCCAAATTAATAGTTTGCTCGGTTCCGTGCAACCAAACTTAGAAGGGAAAGAAGTTAGATTCGGTTGGGCAGAAACTGTACTTTGGGCTGTCACTACGACTGGGACAATGTGCGGGGCTGTCAACGGAATGCACGATTCTTTAATGCCGCCAGGGGGTTTTGCTACTTTATTTAACTTGTTTCTCCAAATTGTTTGGGGCGGACAGGGAACGGGAACGGCTTACTTATTTATTTACTCCATTTTGAGCGTGTTTCTCACCGGATTGATGGTGGGGAGAACGCCGGAATTTTTGGGACGAAAAATTGAAAAGCGGGAAATTGTTTTAGCTAGCGTTGTTTTGTTGATTCACCCGATCGCAGTTTTAATCCCCGGCGCGATTACCCTCGCCTTTCCCGACAGCTTGAGCGGCATCAGCAACCCAGAATTTCACGGCATTTCGCAGGTGATGTACGAATACGCTTCAGCGGCGGCTAATAACGGTTCTGGCTTTGAAGGATTGGGCGATTCTCAACCCGCGCCGACAGGACTTTGGTGGAATTTAAGCACTTGTTTTAGCTTGCTGATGGGGCGCTACGTTCCAATTATTGCCTTGCTGCTGTTAGCTGACAGCATGACGAACAAACAACTGGTTCCTGAAACAACCGGAACACTGAGAACAGATTCGATTTTGTTCACCAGCGTCACCGCAGGAGTAATCATCATTTTGGGCGCGCTGACATTTTTCCCAGTGCTGGCTTTAGGGCCGATCGCAGAAGGATATGAAATCAGCAGCGGCAAGTTTGAAGCCGCACCCGTAACTGCACCCACAACACCTTTAGCAACACCAACTGCTCAACCTCAATAGCTAAAAACATCAACCTCACTATTCTCTTTCTCTGCGTTCTCTGCGTCCTCTGCGGTTCATTAAAATTCCAAATTATGGCTACTTCCAATACCCCTGATTCCCCAAAAAATCCCCGTTCCAGAGGCTCTCGCGAGTCTCGCAAACATACGCCAAAAGCAAATACTAAAGGCCTTTATCAAAGAGCTTTCAAAGAAGCTTTTATCAAACTAGATCCTCGGGTGATGCTGAAAAACCCGGTGATGTTTGTGGTATGGGTAGGCACAATTGTGACTGCATTATTAACGATCGACCCCACGCTGTTCGGCCCGGTTCCCGGCAAAAATCAGGTAGTTTTCAACGGTTTAGTCACGTTTATTTTGTTCTTCACCTTAGTATTTGCTAATTTTGCAGAAGCGGTAGCCGAAGGGCGCGGGAAAGCGCAAGCGGATGCACTGCGATCGACAAAAGCAGATACCACAGCCCGCAAACTCTTACCAGACGGTTCAATTCAAGAAGTTAGTTCGACATCTCTCAGACGCGGCGACCAAATTAAAGTGATCGCAGGCGATGTCATTCCTTCCGACGGCGAAGTGATCGCAGGTGTCGCATCCGTAGACGAATCGGCGATTACCGGGGAATCGGCGCCCGTGCTCAAGGAACCGGGTTCCGACATCGCCAGTTCCGTTACCGGCGGGACGCGCATCCTTTCGGACGAACTGACGCTGCGGGTGATGGCCGACCCCGGTAAAGGGTTTTTGGACAGGATGATCGCGTTGGTGGAGGGCGCTGAACGCTCGAAAACGCCGAACGAGATCGCGCTGACAGTGCTGCTGGCTGTGCTGACTTTGGTGTTTTTGATTGTGGTATCGACGATTCCGCCCGTGGGCAATTATGTCAAAACTCCTGTGGGTGTGGTGACGCTGATTTCGCTGTTGGTGGCGCTGATTCCGACAACGATCGGCGGTTTGTTAAGTGCGATCGGCATTGCGGGGATGGATCGCGTCGCTCAATTTAACGTGATAGCGACCTCTGGGCGGGCCGTGGAGGCTTGCGGCGACGTGAATACGCTGATTTTGGACAAAACGGGAACGATTACGCTGGGCAACCGTTTAGCCGAGGAGTTCATCCCGGTAAACGGTCATTCGCTGCAAGAAGTGGCGCAGGTAGCGCTGACTGCGAGCGTTTTTGACGATACTCCCGAGGGAAAGTCGATCGTCCGTTTGGCTCAGAATTTGGGCGCACAGGTGGAGTTCGATCGCACCAACTCCCAAGGATCTGAAGGCATTGATTTTTCCGCAAAAACGCGGATGTCTGGTACGGACTTACCCGACGGTACGGAAGTTCGCAAGGGTGCGGTGGATGCGGTTAAAGGTTTTGTGCGATCGCGCGGCGGCAATTTCGGCCCGGATCTCGATGAAGCTTACGAGCGAGTTTCGCGATTGGGAGGCACACCCTTAGGCGTTTGTCAAGGTAGCGACACCTACGGAATTATCTATTTGAAAGATGTGATTAAACCCGGGATTCGCGATCGGTTTGACCAACTGCGAAAAATGGGAATTCGCACCATCATGCTCACCGGAGATAACCGAATTACAGCATCAGTAATTGCCGACGAAGCCGGAGTAGACGACTTCATCGCCGAAGCAACTCCCGAAGACAAAATCGAAGTAATTCGCAAGCAACAAGCCGAAGGTAAATTAGTAGCAATGACGGGAGACGGAACCAACGACGCACCCGCCCTAGCCCAAGCAAACGTAGGTTTGGCGATGAATTCCGGAACCCAAGCGGCGAAGGAAGCTGCAAACATGGTGGACTTAGATTCTGACCCCACAAAACTGATTGACTTAGTGACAATTGGCAAACAATTGCTAATTACTCGCGGCGCGCTGACTACGTTTTCGCTAGCCAACGACATCGCCAAATACTTCGCAATTATTCCCGCAATGTTTGCTCCCGTCGGCGCTTTAAACATCATGGGTTTAGCCAGCGGTCAATCGGCGGTTTTGTCAGCATTAGTTTACAATGCTTTGATTATTCCCGCTTTGATTCCCCTGGCACTAACTGGTGTCAAATTTAGACCACTAAGTGCCAATCAACTGTTGCAGCGGAACATTTTAATCTACGGATTGGGCGGAGCAGTTGCGCCGTTTATCGCCATCAAAATTATTGATGTTTTCATTGCTGCGATCGGGTTAGCATAAAAAACTTCGACTACCGATTCGCAGGGCGGATGTAACGGATGACTCTTCCCGGCTCTGCCTGGGAACGCATATCCAGAGGCTATGCCTCGATTTTCCCACAAAAAATCTAAGAGAAAGACAGATATTTAGTTCCCAACAAAGGAGAATTCATGAAACGGAATGATTTGCTGAATGATGTTTTACCCAGAGACTTTCAAGAAACAATTGAGTTAGCGAAAATGCTGCGATCGCGCCACCCAATCCCGGTGCAGCTATTTCTGGTAATGTGCTTTAACTTGATAATTGCACCCGCGGTTTATGCGGCTGCGGATGAAGGTTTGACCAAAAAAGCGGCGTGGGGTTTAAGTCTTTTGGGTTTAGTAATTATTGGGCTAGCAGTTTATTTGTTTGTCGTGATTTTTCAGCCAGAAAGATTTTAGGCATTTCCATTGTCAACCTTAGAAACCGGGTTTTTTACCGAATCTGGCGGCTAAACCAAATATTTTCGCAAAAATCCGGTTTCGGGCATCCAGTTTTTCATGACATCCGTTACACAATCCGTTACACAATCCGTTGCCGAACTTCCTTCATTGAGGTCATGTATGAGAGAATTAATCAGAGCTATTCGCGTTACTTTAGTTTTGTGGGGAATCACAGCGATTATTTATCCCTTAATCCTGCTCGCAATCGGTCAACTTGCTTTCAATTCCCAAGCAAACGGCAGTTTAATTACCAACCAAGGAGTTGTAGTCGGCTCATCGTTAATCGGTCAGTCTTTCGGCTCGGATAAATATTTTTGGGGTCGCCCCAGTACCACAAATTACAGCAGCTTTGCGGCAATAGATTACGACCCCACAAAGGCAGAAAATTTAAGTCATAGAACTGGCGTTTCGGGAGCAAGCAACCTGGCTCCCAGCAACTCGGATCTGCTGAAGCGAGGTAATGAAAAAGATGGTTTTCAGGGGGTAGAAGTTGAGTTGGCTCGCCTCAATTTAGTTGGTATCAAACCGACTGCGGATTTAGTTTACACTTCCGGTTCTAGCCTCGACCCGCACATTAGCGTAGAATCAGCTCGATCGCAAATTGAACGGGTAGCAAAAGTGCGATCGGTCAATCTCAATCAAGTCGAAATGTTAGTAGCCAAAAATACAGATAGCAGATTTCTCGGTATTTTCGGCGAACCGGGAGTTAACGTCCTCAAACTAAATGTGGCTCTCGACGGTTTATAATACTCTGTGGTCAGTAGTCAGCAGTCAGTAGTGAATAGTCATTAGTCATTAGTCATTAGTCAGGTAGGGGCGGTGCCCCATGCCCGCCCTCTTAGTAGTCATTGGTAATCGGTAATTGACTGTCAACCGTCAACCGTCAACTGTCAACTATCAACTGCCAACTGCCAACTGCCAACTGTCAACTGTCAACTGTCAACTGCCAACTGCGATGATTCACTCTAGCGAACTCAGTAACAATTCCGACGCAATTTACGCCCAACCAAATCGCGGTTACGATCGCCCTCACCGCCGGGGAAAGCACAAAATCTTTATCGGAATGGCCCCCGGTGTCGGCAAAACTTTCCGAATGCTGGAAGAAGGGCACAGACTCAAATCTGAAGGCATTGATGTCGCCGTTGGACTGTTAGAAACTCACGGGCGGAAAGAGACAGCAGCTAAAGGCGAAGGACTAGAAATAGTCCCGCGAAAAGAAATGCTGCACGGCGAAAAAGCACTTACCGAAATGGATACTGAAGCCCTAATAGTACGCCGCCCTCAACTAGCATTAGTAGACGAACTGGCTCATACAAACGTTCCCGGTTCTCTGCGAGAAAAACGATATCAAGATGTCGAAGAAATTCTGAAAGCAGGGATAGATGTTTTCTCTACCCTCAACATTCAACACATAGAAAGTCTCAACGATTTAGTAGCGAGAATTACGGGAGTTGTAGTGCGAGAGCGAGTACCCGATCGCATTCTCGAAGAAGCTGACGAAATAGTCGTTATTGATGTCACGCCCGAAACCTTAGAAGAACGGTTGCGAGAAGGCAAAATCTACGCTCCTGAAAAAATAGAACAATCTTTAAAAAACTTTTTCCAGCGCCGTCATTTAATCGCATTGCGAGAACTGGCGCTGCGGGAGGTAGCAGATAGTGTTGAAGACGATGCAGCAACTTTAAAAGGTCAATCTTGCAACATTCACGAACGAGTTTTAGTATGCGTATCGACTTTTCCTAATTCCTTGCAACTGCTGCGGCGGGGTGCAAGGCTGGCGAACTACATGAATGCCCCATTTTATGCTTTGTTTGTGGATGCTCCCGATCGCTTCTTAACAAAATCCGAAAGCTTGCACGTTGAAACTTGCCAGAAGCTTTGCCAAGAATTTAACGGCCAATTTCTGCGGGTGGAAAGTCCGAATATCGCACAAGCAATTTCTGAGGTAGCTAAACAGTATCGGATTACTCAAATTGTGATCGGCGAAAGCCAGCAATCACGCTGGAAATTGCTGTTTCGGGGTTCTTTGACTCAACAGTTAGTGCGATCGCTCAAACACGTAGATTTGCACATCATCTCTACGGAAAAAAGTCGGTAGTTATTGGGCATGGGGCATGGGGCATAGGGCATAGGGCATAGGGCATAGGGCATTTGTCTTAGGTTTGGTGTTTGTTGTTGTTTCTAATAACTAATAACTCATAACTAATAACTCATAAATATAACTTTCGGAGGATAGCAGGCTCTAGCTTTCGGCGGATGTGCCAGAAGCTTTTATCTGTCAAGATTGCACTTGTTAAAGCTGATTAAAAGTGCGATCGCTATGGTAGATCATTACATTCTAAATTTGCTAGTGATTGGCATCCTCCTGCTCACCGTCACCTTGGGCTCCGGATGGATTTCGCGATTGCCGGTATCTTATGCCTTAATTTATCTAATTGTCGGTATCGGATTGGGGCCCTACGGCGTCAAGCTGGTTGAATTGCGCCCCGAAGCTCAATTTTTAGAAAGACTCACAGAATTTGTAGTTCTTGTTTCTCTGTTCAGTTGCGGCTTAAAAATGAATCGCCCGCTACAACTTTGGGCCTGGAATTCCACCGCGCGGCTGCTCGGTTTTTTAATGCCGATTTCGATTTTTGCTGTTGCTGCGATCGCTCATTGGTTTGTGAAATTAGATTGGGGCCCTGCCATTTTACTAGGAGCAATTCTGGCACCCACAGATCCAGTTTTAGCCTCAGAAGTTCAGATAGCTGATATAGAAGATCGCGATGAATTGCGTTTTGGCTTAACATCGGAAGGCGGTTTGAACGATGCTTTAGCTTTTCCCTTTGTTTATTTCGGCATTTATGCGCTAAAAGATAACAACTGGCCGAACTGGTTTTCGCAGTGGGTGGCAGTTGACTTGCTTTGGGCGGGTTCCGCAGGTATCGTGATGGGCATTTTAGTAGCCAAAGCCGTCACTTGGATCGATCGCCGATTGCAACGCTACAGGCCCGCCGACGAACTAATGGAAGATTTCATCGCTCTCAGCACAATTCTGCTCACATATTCCCTCACCGAAGTAGTCAACGGCTACGGATTCCTCGCAGTTTTTGTAGCAGGAATTGTAGTGCAGCGCAGTTACCGCGACCCCGAAAAACCGCTTTCCCAACTGCACTTTACTGAGCGCATAGAAAAGTTAATGGAAGTAGGAACAATTTTAATATTGGGTTCCATGTTGCGCCTAGAAGCTCTCGTTGCACATGGAAGCTACGCCCTTTTAATAGCTGGATTGTTAATCTTTTTGATTCGGCCTGTGGGAGCTTGGATTAGTACGATTGGCAGTCGCTTGCATCCCGCCAGTCGCTGGCTCTGCGGTTGGTTCGGCATTCGCGGCGTCGGTTCAATCTATTATCTTACCTATGCTTTCGGTCACGGTTTGAAAGGCGAAACTGCCGAGAAAATTGCCTGGATTACTTTTACTACGATCGTAATTTCTGTGATTGTGCACGGCATTAGCGCCACCCCGTTAATGAACTGGTACGAGCGGCGAATTAAACCTAAAGTACCGGATTTAATTTAATTCACAGGACTAACACACCAAGCAGATGAAACTGGTTCTTAGTGAGGACTTCAGTCCTCAAAAATCAGGACTAAAGTCCTCACTACGAACCAGTTTTATTAAAGGATACAGGAGATGATCGAAGTCCTAACCAACTAATTTTCTCTGTATTCTCGGAGCAACTAAGCGGAGCATCATTGCTGCAACTAGCAACACTGTCAAAGGTAAATATACGATCGCCGATTTAACAATCTTGATACCGAATTCAAAGGTAAAAGCCAGCCAGAAATAGTGCATTCCAGCATTGTGTAGAATCTTCCAGGCCCGTTGACCGATCCATGCTGCCGATCGCTCAAAAGATGTTACAGTCATTGCAAACAGGAACACGTAGCCCAAGATCCCCAGAGGGTCAAACCCGGGCGACGCGCCAGAAGTGGCCCACCACAAGCCAGTCCAGGCGATCGCGTGATACGTATGCGACACAGCCATCGATAGCCCCAAATAGCGGCGATTTTTTAACAGCCACTGTGTAAATATATTGGGCCACAGCCTGCGAAGTGACGAAGCCACAAAAGCACATAGAAATAAGATACACGAAGTACGAGCAGTTGCTCGAATCGCCAACCGCATCGCTGTCTCATCAACACCGTAAATCAGCCAAATCACAGCAAGCATAATCCCAATTGTCAGCGCCGACAAACCAACAATGCTCCATCCTTCCACAGCAAATTTACTACCTTTCATCCGTGATGAATCCTTACAATAAATTCTCATATCCTGTCCGATCGAACACCATGAAAAAATTGCTTCGTAGTGAGGACTTTAGTCCGCATCAAAGAGAGGGCTAAAGTCCTCACTACGAACCAAACCTTATGATTGCCAGTAATTAACAGGACACGAACTCAGTACATACTAAATTTAGCGATCGCCCGTGGCCGCTGTCTTGCCAAATCTTCCCAAAAATGTCCTAATCTTCCCAACCTTCAAAGCGCATCTCTATAAGCCTTTGGAGTAGTTTTAACCTGTTGGCGAAACACTCTGGTAAAATGACTTTGACTTTGAAATCCGACTTGGTGGCAGATTTCTACAAGTGTCAACTCCCGCAGCCGAAGCAACTGCTTTGCTCTCTCAATGCGGCATTTCATCACATACTGATGGGGTGTAAATCCTGTAGATTGCTTGAACAAACTTGCAAAATAATGCGGACTAATCTGCACAGCACTGCTCAGATTTTCCAAACTCAAATTACCATCCAAATTTTGCTCAATATAATTGAATACTTGCCTTAGTTGATACTTGCACAACCCGCCCGTATAGTTTTTAATTTCAGGAGTAAAAGAACAATAACGCCTCAGCAAATGCACAGCAAGCGCTGTTGCCATTGACTCTGCATACAGGCGACTGTCTGCGCCTCCGGCTGCTAATTCTTGCTTCAAAGCCAGCGCCATATGCTGAATTAACGGATCGCGTAGATGCAACTGCGGCACCAACTCAATTTTATCTGCATCCACAGAGTCAAAAGCAGCGCGCGCCAGCATTTCAGGGGCGAGAAACAGCTCAATTAATGGAACTTCGCGATCGACAAATGTTCTCGGAATAGTTTGAGTAGCAGGAATAATCGCAATATCGCCGCTGGCGTAATCTACCTCTTGCAAACTTCCATTCAACATAAAACTCGCCCGAAAATCATTTTCAGCGATGAGAATAAAGTGGTGTTCTAAATCAGTTTCCGGCATTTCGTCAGCAGGTTCTAGCTCATAAATCAGATTCAAACCATTCCATCCCAATTCAAAGCTAGAAAGGAGGTGCAAATGCGGTGCAGGTTCATTATCAGACACAGCGAGTCTCGACTTCGAGCGACAAAAACGGTTTGTAGTGAGGACTTTAGTCCGCAGATTTAGAGGACTAAAGTCCGAACAGTCGGGTGCATCTGGTTTTTGAAGAGGGCGAAGCATGACCGCATATAAGTTATTAGTTATAATCTCATATTGATTGCGGTCATGCTTCGCCCCTACACGCATATTTGCTTGCAGATGCACGCCTTACTATCGAACTAATATTATTGCGATGCGATTGGTTTCACCCCAATTAATAAAGCGAGTTCCCGCCACTTCCAATAACAGTCTACATCGTCAAAACCAATGTCTCTAAACCAGCGCAGTTGTGTTTCCACATCCAGCAATTTATTAGAAGGATCTTCACCCTCTTTGCTGATACCGAGTGCCTCTCGAAACTTCTCATGCAAAGCCTCTGTTGGGGACGCTACGTGCTCCAAATTGCAAAAAATGCCTCCGGGTTCCAAAAGCTCGAAAATCTCGGCGTAAAGCGAACGTTTGCGATCGTCCTCTACGTGATGGATGGCAAAACTAGAAACGATCGCATCAAACTTGCCCAAATCCGGCAGAGGTTCGTCAAAATTGTGCTCAATTACCGTGACAGTATTGTCATCAGCAAAGCGAATGCGGGCTTTTTCCAGCATAGTTGGCGAAAAGTCGATCGCCACAGATGCAACATTCGGGCGATCGCACTTCAGCAAACCCAACAACCGCCCATCACCCGTACCCACATCCAGAATCCGCTTGACATCTTTCGGCACTTCCTCCAACAAAACCGCTTCACCTTCCGTGCGGTGAGGAATACCATCAGCCTTCGCAAGATACCACAAAGCGTGTTCCGCCGAACTCCAAAGATTAACTTGACTCATAAACAGTTGACAGTTGACAGTTGACAGTTGACAGTTGACAGTTGACAGTTGACAGATGAGTGCGAGGTTTTTAAGACGGGGATTTAAACCTCTCCATAAAAACAATCCGCCCGCACCTGAAGGGGGCTAATAACCCTTGATATTTAGTAAATCTCGCCGTTTTTATGCGTAAAAATCCAACCATTATCGCCCGCTTTCGCGATTAAGTCATCATCGGGATAACTTGCTGAATCATCAGGAGTGCGATCGCCAATTTCCAGATAAACAACATCAGCATTCGAGCGATTCACCAAATGATGCCCGTCAGCATCTCCAGCCGGAAAACCTGCCGCCATACCCGATTTTAGCAATTGCTCACCCAAATTTGTAATCAGAGTAACTTCCCCTTCCAGAACATAGACTAACTCATCTTGACGAGAGTGCCAATGTCGAAGAGCAGAGCAACTTCCCGGCGCCAACCTCACCAAATTTACCCCAAAATTCTGCAAACCCGCAGCATCACCCAAGCGTTTTTTAACTCTTCCCGCAACAGCAGATTTAAATTGCTGAGGATAATTTGAGCCTGTACTTTCTGGGACATTATTAGGATGAATAATCATACAAAACTCCTTCTCTTCTTTCTCTTCCTTCGCGTTTTTCGCGCCTTCGCGGTTCATTTCTCTATTCCAAAGGTTTCAAAGTAGTAGGATTTTCACGAATCGGTTTAACAAAACGGCTGTTCGCCCGCACAAAACAATTACCCTTATCAGTGGAAATCGGCAACCAAGGCTTACCCTGAGAGTCAGCAATCATAATTTGATTAGCATTATTTCCAGTCACCGCTTGCAAGCGCTGTCCCCGCCGAAAAGTGGTCACCACAGGCCACTGCGAAACATTATGTTTATTTTTTTCAAATAACTCATCTGGTGCATCAAGAGCATCTACAGAAACAGATCTAAATCGCTGAGCCATCCGGCAATTTAACCCTTGAGAATCCGAGTCAACAACCACCCAATTCACCTGCCTGTTGCCCCGCTGTCTCGCCAGCAGCCCCGTATAATCTCCTTGCTGATTAGCAACAGGTAAAGCCAAGGCTAAATGAGCCCCCGCTCCTAAAATCCAAGTTACTGCCAGAGAGAAAATTCTGATTTCTGCTTTCATTGATACAAAAAATCCTTAAATTCAGATTAATTACAATCGTAGCAAGCTCTCCTGGCGATCGTCCAAGTGCTAATTGCTGAAACCCTTGCTTCCCTTGGACTTCTGTCAACCGTCAACTGACAACCGTCACAACCGTCAACTGTCAATTCATTAAGAATGTGTTATAAATATTGAGATTCATTAAGAAATATTGCTCAAATGCTCCTTTCCCCCTCTGGCGCCAGCAAACTCAAAGAATCCTTAAAAGAAAAAGTATTCTTCGGGAATGAGCCAACCCCGGAACTCATAGCCATCTTACTGATTTATTTCGTCCAAGGCATCCTCGGACTAGCCCGCTTAGCCGTCAGCTTCTTCCTCAAAGACGAACTCGGCATGACTCCCGCCGAAGTCTCAGCCATGCTGGGCGTCGTCGCCATACCTTGGATTATCAAACCCTTGTTCGGCTTCATGTCCGACGGGTTGCCCATATTCGGCTACCGCAGACGGCCTTATATCGTCCTCTCGGGGCTGTTGGGAACGGCAGCATGGGTGGGGATGGCCACAGTCGTACACACGCCCTTAGCGGCCACAGGGGCGATCGCCCTAAGTTCCGTTTCACTAGCCGTCAGCGACGTAATCGCCGACTCCCTAGTAGTAGAAAGAGCGAGAAAGGAAACAGTTAGCGACGCCGGTTCCCTGCAATCCTTGTCTTGGGGCGCATCAGCCATTGGCGGACTAATTACCGCTTACCTCAGCGGTTCCCTGCTGCAACACTTCAGCACCCACACCATCTTTTTAATCACTGCATCTTTCCCGCTAATCGTATCAACAACAGCCTGGTTAATTACCGAAGAAAAAGTCAACAAAAGAACCGACTTTGAAACAGTAAAAGACCAACTCAAACAACTGCGGCAAGCTGTTGCCGAAAAAACAATTTGGTTGCCCACCGCCTTTCTATTTCTGTGGCAATCCACACCAAGCTCGGACTCCGCCTTCTTCTTTTTTAGCACCAACGAATTAGGCTTTCAGCCAGAATTTCTCGGACGAGTGCGCCTCGTCACCAGCATAGCCGCCCTCGTTGGCATTTGGCTGTTTCAGCGCTACCTAAAAGCAATTCCATTTCGAGTCATTTTCGGCTGGTCAACAGTCATTGCAAGTGCCTTGGGCATGACTACATTATTATTAGTAACTCATGCCAACCGAGCATTAGGAATTGACGACCAATGGTTCAGCATCGGAGACAGCCTGATCCTGACAGTAATCGGACAAATTGCCTATATGCCCGTGCTGGTACTATCAGCGCGGTTGTGTCCTCCAGGCGTCGAAGCAACCTTATTTGCAGTGCTGATGTCTGTCACCAATTTAGCAGGAATTATTTCCTACGAAGGCGGTGCAATTTTGACACACTGGCTCGGAATTACCGATCGCAATTTCGACAACCTCTGGCTGCTAGTAGTCATCGCCAACCTCTCCACACTGCTACCCCTCCCCTTCTTAAACTGGCTCCCGGCAGAAAGCACAGAAAGCGGCGATCCAAACTACCAACAATCTCTCCCAGTATTAGAACCCGAACTGGGCTGTGCAAAACCGGGCGGACAGCATTTCATGCCCGAATACTTTCCCGACTTAGTACCGACATCAATTCCCGAAACCCGCACCGTAGAAAGCAAATGAAGGAAGAAAGAAGAAGGAAGAAGGAAGAAGGAAGAAGGAAGAAAATAGACTGCGAATATCTTGATAGTTTTCTTTCTGCTATTTTTCTCTCCTTTATTTCTTTCTTTCTCTCTGCGCTCTCTGCGCCCTCTGCGGTTAAATCAATAAAAGCTTATTCTACCAATGCAAAACTTACAAACTTCCCCAGCCAAAACAGTAGCCCCAAACTTATCATACGATCGCAAAGACTGGCAGCGTGGCTACGAATCCCAACCCAACGAAGCCGACTACTGGATTGACAACATCGAAGGCGAGATCCCAGAAGGCTTACAAGGCACATTCTTTCGTAACGGGCCCGGATTATTGGATGTCAACGGATCGCGCATCCAC
Organism: Microcoleus sp. PH2017_34_RAT_O_A; assembly: GCF_020737885.1. Taxonomy (NCBI): domain Bacteria; kingdom Bacillati; phylum Cyanobacteriota; class Cyanophyceae; order Oscillatoriales; family Microcoleaceae; genus Microcoleus; species Microcoleus sp. PH2017_34_RAT_O_A. Next base: position 19,466 of record NZ_JAEQDD010000031.1, read on the forward strand.
CACCCCTTTGACGGCGACGGCATGATTTGTGCGATCGCAATTTCCCAAAAACGCGCCCACTTCCGCAACCGATTCGTACACACAGAAGGCTACCTCGCCGAACAAAAAGCCGGAAAAATCCTGCACCGAGGCGTATTCGGCACACAGAAACCCGGAGGCTGGCTGGCCAACATCTTTGATGTCAAAATCAAAAACATCGCCAACACCAACATCATTTATTGGGGCGACAAACTGCTAGCACTCTGGGAAGCAGCACAGCCCTACAGACTCGACCCCCGCAGCCTAGAAACCCTCGGATTAGACACCCTAGACGGCATCTTACAACCCGGTGAAGCCTTCGCCGCCCACCCCAGAATTGAAAAAGGGAAAAATGGCAAAGGAGACAGATTAATCAACTTTTCCGTCAAGCCCGGTTTGTCAAGTACAATCACGATTTACGAACTCGACGAAACTGGCAAACTATTGCAGAAACACGCCCATGCAATCCCGGGTTTTGCCTTCCTACACGACATGGTAATTACCGAGAATTACTGCATATTCTTCCAAAATCCTGTCAGCTTCAATCCCCTACTTTTCCTGTTAGGATTTCGGAGTGCAGCGCAGTGCATTAAATTTTCGCCAAACAAGCCCACCCAGGCAATTTTAATTCCGCGCAACGGCACTGACGAGGTAAAAATATTAGAAACCGAACCTTGTTTTGTGTTCCACCACTGCAACGCCTGGGAAGAAAACGGCGAAGTTTTTGTAGATTCAGTTTGCTACGAATCATTTCCCACTGTCGAACATGACGGCGATTTTCTGGAGATTGATTTTGACACCATTCCAGCGGGCGAGTTGTGGCGGTTCAAGTTAAATCTGCAAGACAAAACCGTGCAGCATCAAGTTGTGGAAACTCGGTGTTGCGAGTTTCCGACTTTGCATCCGAATAATGTCGGACAACCTTACCGATATCTTTATATCGGCGCCGCTGACTCTGCCACTGGGAATGCTCCTTTGCAAGCTATTCTTAAAATAGATTTCCACACGGGTGAAAGGCAAGTTTGGAGTGTCGCGCCGCGCGGCTTTGCTGGTGAACCAGTTTTTGTTCCCCGTGATTCAGCCGTCTCGCCTGAGGCTGCAAGGGCTGAAGATGACGGTTGGCTGCTGGTTTTGATGTATGATGCGGCTAATCATCGATCGACCTTAGCGATTCTAGATGCCCGCGACATCACCAAAGGCCCCCTAGCGCGCCTGCATTTAAAACAGCACATTCCCTACGGTTTGCACGGCAGCTTTACACCAAACGTACTGCTTCCCGAGAACTAAGATAAAATAGGTTTGTAGTGAGGACTTTAGTCCGCATCCGTCAGAGGACTAAAGTCCTCACTACGAACCTTTTGTATTGCGGGGAATACTAACAACAAGTCAATACATAAAATATCCCTAATTAATGCAAACTGTCAACAAATCAAATATCAAAAAAATACTTATTTTAATTTGCAGCCTCGCCGTAAGTTTGGCAATTATCTTATCTATTTACTCTCACAATGCTAATGCCCAAGAGCCTTACAGCCCCTCTCCAGATACCGCTGTAGCCCCCAAAGGCTTGGTTGAGGTCAAAATGACCGTAATTGGCGTAGACCCGATTAAAAACGAATTAGAAACCCGCTTGCAGTTCGAGCTTAAAGGTATTTATAAAAAAGGGCCTACTTACCCGGCTCAAGATTTATTAATGACAGTTAACGGTGCCAATATCGAGGATTCGGAAATTAGCTTTAAAGAAGGCAAACCGATGATTGTCCCGGCATTAAAGTTTAACTTAGTCAAGGGAAAAATCAACAATTATCCGTTTGACACGCACATTGCTAAAGTAGCTATTTCAATTGACCCGCTGGCTTCAATTGGCAAACAGTTTGCTCCCTTCCAACTAAATCCTGTGCCGCTGGAATTTAAATTTAATGCCGATGTTCCCGGCTTCGATATCAGTTATAAGCCGATGGAAGAGAATTCATCTATATTTATTTATATCGATGTTTCAGCCACGCGATCGATTCCGGTAAAATTCTTTTCCTTGGTGATTATTGTGATCATGTGGGTGCTGTCAATCATGGCGCTGTTGCTAGCATTAAAGGTGATGAAATCTGGCAAGTTGCCGGAAGTCGGAATGTTGAGTTGGACAGGTGTGATGCTGTTTGCTTTTCCCGGCATTCGCAACTCTCAACCGGGAGTTCCGCCAGTGGGAACTGCTAGCGATTTCCTGTCATTTTTTTGGACGGAAATGATTGTTGTGGTAGCGTTGGTGATCATCGGTAGCTGTTGGTTGAAGCGCTATCATCCGCCGCTTGATGATTAATACCATTTATGAAAAATATGGCTGCGAAAAAAAATGACTTGTTTCCATGCACCCTAAGTATCAGGTGCGTCGCTGTGAGATTGTCGATTGGATTTAGGGATTTTTTATGGCGACGCACCCTACAAATACTAATGACTACGGCTTGTTTCCTCAACCCTCTTTGTCAGGTGCGTCGCTGTGAGATTGTCTGTCAAATTTAGAGATTGTTAAGGGCGACACACCCTACAGCTACTTCTTTCCTTCTTCCTTCTTCCTTCCTTCTTCCTTCTTTCTTCTTCCTTCTGCTCAATTTTTCACCTGCAAATTTTCAATATCCTTAGCGGGTACTCCCAAACCGCGCAATATAGTAAAAGCAATGATTCGATATCCCGACGGATTCGGGTGAACTCCATCGGCTGCTAACAAATTTAGAGTTTTTCCGGCGTGTTTTTGATAGGTGCCGATAACTTCCCGAAAAGGCGCATTCAAATCGATAAACAAGCACTGATTTTGCTTGGCAATTTCTCGCATCGCCACAACATATTCTTGCAACCTGCGATTTTCTGGGCCGTCGAGAATCTCGCGGATGGGAGTAGGAGAAAGCAGCACGACTCGAATTCCTGCGGCTTTTGCTGCCAGTACCATTTGAGTTATTTTGTCTATATATTCTGCCAGCGGTAATCCCGCAGCTAGGTTGCCTTGCGGATGAAATTGCAGGTTTTTGAAGTCGAAAAAAGCGTGCCAAACGTCGTTAACTCCGGCGTTGATCGTGACTAAATCTGGCTTTTTGTCGATCGCATCTTTCTGAAAACGCGCCTGCATATCACTCGCCTTGTTACCGGAGATTCCCGCGTTGACGATCTCGATTTTGCGATCGGGATACAGCGCATTTAGATAGCGTTGCAGCAGCCAAACGTAACCTCCTGGGTATTTCGCCGCTTCGGTGATGCTGTCGCCCACAGTCACAATTCTGCGCTTCCCGGCGAGCACGTTTTGGATTTCGGGCGGCGGCGATGCTTCGGATACAGGTTCTTTAAACACGGGAATTAAGGAGTGAGGAATGTTGAAGGCGATAACAGCAGCAATTACGGCGAGGACAAGTCTGATTAACACTTGCTTCAGCGGGGATTTGGGACGGGGCGATCGCACATTTGCAGACATTATGGAGTTTTTTACTAAAAGTCTAACTATTGAGGTCGGCAATAATCATATCGATTTTTGGATTTTTTGTCACTTATTGACTTGAGTCAGGACTTACTGACAAACACCTGTTTCTACGCAAATCCACAATCCACAATCCACAATCCACAATCTAAAATCGATAGATTTCGCCTGTCCAAGTTTTCTAGGTGAAATTACTTATGCTTTTGCGTTCGTTATCTCTATTTGTAATTAGAGTCACAAAAAACTGCGCCAAATCTCACATAATTGTTGCTACTTGCAGCACAACTATAGAAGGCAAGCGCGGTTTATAGTATATATCTGTTCGTAGATGTTCAAGAAACAAGTTTTCAGGGAAGGTTAAAGTAATGGTAGCAACTTCAGATTTTTTATATCCTAAAAATCGTTACTGCGGTGAAGTAAAGCCAGAGAATTTGGTGTTTAATGCGAATTTACAAGAGTTTTCCCAGCGTGTGGGTTACATCAGTGCTTTGGCATCTAACGGCAAGATGCCTGTGGAACAGGCGTTTATTCAAATCAAAACACTCTGGGAACAGGTGGAAAAGTCGAAAACGCAGTTGGGAATCGGTGAAAATCCATTTTCTGCTTGAATAATTAGGGCTTGGCTTTGGCTTTGATTTAGCTTGATTTAGACCGATCGACCGGCTCGACAGTTTAAGATAAAAAAGTAGCTAATGACGATCGCCCTTTTGACCCATGAGTTCCGACCTAGTTCCCCTCCAGCCCAAGGTATCACTCGGCCGCCGCGCCGGTGCTTTCTGCATCGACGTGAGTGCAGTTGGGTTGCCCAGCTTGCTTCTCGGCACTAATTCGATCGTTAAAGCCATCCTTTTTGTCCTGCTGTGGTTAATAATGCGCGTAGCCACCGTCAGGAAAAACCAAGGTCAAAGTCTCGGGCGCTGGCTATTGGGGATGAGAGTTGTTGATACAAAATACCAACGGACTCCCGGAGTGCAACAACTCTGCAAGCGTGAGGCTTTGCTGGGCATTTTCACGGCATCATACTTGGTAGGTCTGTCGGCAAGCGCACATTACAACGAATATATCGGGTATCGCTACGTTATGCTGCTAATGCCCTTGCAGTTTGACGCTATGTTGGCCACCATCTCTTTCAACAGCACACGGTTTCCCCAAGCCTGGCACGATCGACTCGGCCAGACGATTGTCGTCGGAACCCGCCGCGGCTACTGCCTTCACCTCAAAGTTAGAAAATTGCTTAAAAAGAGTGCAGATTAATGTCAGCAAATATTTAGATTTTTTTCTAATTAGTCTTAGTTCACATTTATTGGTAATTATGGCTAAAGGCGTCCGTATCATCAATACTATATAGTTTTTTGAGTGCTTAGCAAATACTCAAAAAGCGTGTCTCTGTACAACAGTAAAAGAAAAGTCTAATCATTTTTGATGAAAAGCAATTATATCCGTTTTTTACGATATTTTTTACTTGATGAAAAATTGCGAAAAACCAGATTTTTCAGAGAAACAAGAAGTTTGGCATTTTATCTATAGGCTGCGGACTCCGCACCTTGGACATCTAATTCGTGCCTCAAACCATTTTTTCCTAATTTCTGAGTAAAAGTGGGTTTTGACGTTGATTTAGACCGATCGACCGGCTCGACAGTTTAAGATAAAAAAGTAGCTAATGGCGATCGCCCTTTTGACCCATGAGTTCCGATCTAGTTCCCCTCTTGCCCAAAGTATCACTCGAACGCCGCGCCGGTGCCTTCTGCATCGACGCGATCGCCGTTTGGATACCCAGTTTGCTTCTCGGTACAAATCCGATCGTCCAAACCTTTCTTTTTGTCCTGCTGTGGTTGATAATGCGCGTAGCCATCGTCAGGAAAAACCAAGGTCAAAGTCTCGGGCGCTGGGCCCTGGACATGAAAATTTTCGATCCTAGATTCCAACGGACTCCCGGAGTGCAAGAATTGTGCAAGCGCGAGGCATTGCTGGGCTTTTGCGCCGCCCTAGCCTTCGCAGGTGTAGGTGGGCTCACCTCCACTAACGCGGGCGTCTTGCTGCTGATGCTGCCGCTGGCGATCGACTGTAGCGTTGCTTTCACCGACGCAGAAAGGTTTCCCCAAGCTTTTCACGATCGACTCGGTAGGACGATCGTCATCGGAACCAAGCGCGGCTACTCCCTCGACATCAAAGTCAGAAGATTGCTTGACCAAGTGCAGACAAATGTGAGACGATAATAAATTGTGTTTAAATTAGTCGAAATTTATTTAGAATTATGGCTAAAGGCGTCCGCATCATAATTACTCTAGAGTGTACTGAGTGCCGAACAAACGCGAGCAAACGCTCCAAAGGCGTGTCTCGGTACACCACGACCAAGAACCGTCGCAACACGACGGCACGGCTGGAACTCAAAAAGTTCTGCCCCCACTGCAACAAGCACACTACTCACAAAGAGATCAAGTAGGGAATGGGGCATGGGGCATGGGGAATGGGGCATGGGGCATGGGGAATGAGTAGTATTTAAGGATTAATGGCTAATAGTTTCTACTATCGCAGTCATTTAAGAATCTTTTAAGAATTACTGATTACCGATTGCCAATTACCAATGACCAATGACCGATTACCAATGACCAATGACCAATGACCAATGACAGATTACCAATTACCAAAGAACCATGACTTACTTTCGCCGGCGCGTTTCGCCAATCAAACCAGGAGACCCGATCGACTATAAAGATGTCGATTTGCTCAAAAAATACGTCACAGAACGCGGTAAAATCTTGCCCCGCCGGATTACCGGTTTGACGGCAAAACAACAGCGCGACCTGACCCGCAGCATCAAAAGAGCCAGAATTGTAGCTTTGATGCCCTTCGTAAACCAAGAAGGCTAATTGGATTTTGGATTTTGGATTTTAGATTTTGGACCAAAATAGGACTTACGCGAAAACAACGTCTTTTTGTCGCAAGCGATGGTAGCTAATAGCTGGCAATATTTGGTATTGAGTCGCTGGTGCGTAAGTCTTAATCAAAATCTCAAAAGTTAAAAATTAAAGCACAAAAAGCAGAACTTTTTAGATGTTAGTTTTGACGATTGATTTAAAAAATGTAAACATCCAAAATCTAAAATCGGAAGCAAAGAAACTCGATAAGTGGCAACTGTAAAAATCCAAAATCTCAAACATAAAGCGGGCAAGTGGAGAAGGGAACGTTAGTAGAATTTAGAGTGCACGGCGACCGCCGTCTGGCCGTTGCCGATCGCCCCGACGGCAAGAAAAACTGGGTAGTGGTAGACGAAAACGGTCAACCGCACAGCATACCGCCCAAACAAATCAGCTACGAAGCAGTCGGAGAAACTTACAAACCCTCCGACATTTCCAAATTTCTTAAAGAAGTAGAAGCTTTCTCAGATCCGTCAAGCCTAGAAGTAGCTTGGGAACTGCTAGTGGGCGACGGAGAAACCGCAGATCCCGAATCCTTGGCAATGCTGCTATTTTCCGATCGCACTCCGGCGCAATGTTATGCAGCTTACTGTTTGCTGTCAACAGACAAACTGTATTTCAAGCAAAAGGGCGATCGCTACGAGCCCCGACCAGTTGCCCAAGTAGCCGAAATCAAACACCAGCAAGAAGTAGAATCTCTGCGACACCAAGAATCTCAAGGATTTTGGGATCGAGTCAAACAGCGGCTGGCTGGGGAAAATAATGTAGATTGGGCAACTAGCGATCGAACTCGCCTCGATGCCCTAGAACGCTTTGCCACTCTCGGAGAAGAAGCAACGCACCGCACCCCTGCCCTAGAAACTTTAGCCAGCTTACAACGTCCCGAAAACCCTGAAGCAGCATTTCAACTCCTAGTCGATCTCGGCCTGTGGAGTACCCACGAAAACCTGTTTTTGCGGCGAAGCCAAATTCCCCTACAATTCTCCGCAAAGGTATTAGAAGTGGCCCAACGCTGCCTGGAAAATCCCCCAACCGACTCGGACACAAATCGTCTCGATTTAACTCACCTCAAGGTTTACACGATCGACGACGAAAGCACCACCGAAATCGACGACGGCCTCAGTTTAGAATTCCTCGAAAACGGTCAGCAGCGCCTGTGGATACACATAGCAGATCCGACCCGCTTGCTTTCCCCCGGAGACGAACTCGACCTCGAAGCCAGAAAGCGCACCACTACGGTTTATCTGCCCACCGGCATGATTCCCATGTTTCCCCCAGCTTTGGCAACTGGGCCAATGAGTTTAATTCAAGGTCAAGAGTGCAGCGCCCTCAGCTTTAGCGTCAGCTTAGACGAAACCGGCGCCGCCCAAGATTACAGCATTCACATCAGCAAGATAAAACCCACCTATCGCTTAACCTACGATGACGTAGACGAAATGCTGGAGTTGGGAATCGAAGCAGAACCGGAAATAAGCGCGATCGCCTCGGCGGCAAAACTGCGTCAAAAATGGCGCGAAGCCCAAGGCGCCATCAGCATTTTCATGCCCGAATCCGTCATCAAAGTCCACGGCGACGAAATCAAAATCCACGTCATCGACGACTCCACAGCCAGATTGCTAGTAGCAGAAATGATGATTTTAGCTGGCGAAGTCGCCGCCCGCTACGGTCAAACTCACAGCCTGCCCATACCCTACCGCTATCAGCCGCAGCCGGAACTCCCCCCAGAGGAAGAACTGCTGGCCGTGCCCGCTGGCCCAGCCCGCGCTTGCGCTGTACGTCGCTGTATGCCCCGCAGCGAAATGGGTCTGACCCCCGGACGCCACGCAGGTTTAGGTTTGGAATCCTACACTCAAGTTACTTCCCCCATCCGCCGCTATACCGACTTGCTGACTCACTTCCAAATTAAAGCCCACCTGCGGGACGAACCACTGCCTTTTTCGGCCCAAGAAATACAGGATATTGTGATGTGTCTCGGTACCGCAGTTAGAGAAGCCTCTACTGTGGAACGCCAAACAAACCGTTATTGGGGATTGGAATATTTGCGGCGCAATCCTGATGAGGTTTGGGAAGCTTTGATGCTGCGCTGGTTGAGGGAAGATAGCAATCTGGCTTTGATTTTGTTGGAAGAGTTGGGTTTGGAGTTGGCGATGCGATTTGGTCGATCGGTCGAAATTGGCGATCGGCTAGAAGTCAAAGTCACTCACTGCGATCCGCGATCGGACGTGATTAACTTCCAAGAAATGATTTTTGAAGCCGCACAATAGGATTTTAGATTTTAGATTTTAGATTTTAGATTTTGGATTGCCAAAATCTTACTGACAGGAATTGTGCGTTTGCGGCTATAAACCAATAAGCTTAAGTTAGCAATCTCATTGAAGTGGGTTTTGTTTCTCTAGGGGCGGTTGCAAGCGCCGTCTTATATCATGTCGAGTCGATTACCATCACAAAAACCGTTTGTTTGTAGTGCGGACTAAAGTCCGCTTTCAGGCTGCGGACTAAAGTCCGCACGCGCGATCGAATCTGATTGCGGTAAATCGATCGCACATGATTAACTAAGGAACTAAAATTTAATAACTTACACTCTTAAAAGTGGGATGGGCCAGAAGATCCCGTTCTTTCTGGACGGGCGGGACGCCCATCCCACAAGAACAATAAAAATTGTAAGTTAAGCTGTTGTGCATTTAAACTGTATGTCAAGAAATAATTCAAGTCTTGTGGGATGGGCTTCTAGCCCGTCCCGAATATGCAATTGAAATGCACGACAGAATCGCCAAATGCCCAATTCTATAAACCAAGTTCAGCCACCGCTGGAATTCATACCCCCAGCCTACAACCCCCTCATCGTCAATGGTTGTCAGCAAATACTCCCCTGGTGGCTGCGATTTAAGACAAATATCAGCCACATTCAAGCCGAAAACGTCGAAACCCTCGCCGAACTCTTCCACCAATTTCAAAATCAAAAAGTTCGCTTCTTACTCGCCTTCCGCCATCCCAACTCCGACGATCCCTACTGTTTGGGACAACTAATTTGGAAACTCGTTCCCCAGGCGGCGCGCGCCAAAGGCATTCCCCTGCAATTCCCGGTACATTCCCACTTTATCTACGATCGCGGAATTCCTCTGTGGGCCGGTTCTAGCGTCGGCTGGCTATATTCTCGCCTCGGCGGTACTCCGATTGTGCGCGGCAAGATCGATCGCGCTGGATTGCGATCGGCCCGCGATTTATTCGCCAACAGCCAATTTCCCATCGCCGCCGCCCCAGAAGGCGCCACCAACGGTCACAATGAAATAGTTAGCCCCCTGGAACCGGGAATCGCTCAAATGGGCTTCTGGTGCGTTGAAGACTTGCTAAAAGCCGGACGTACTGATGAAAAAGTGTTGATTGTGCCGATCGGCATTCAATACCGCTATGTCAATCCACCTTGGGAACCCTTAGAAAAACTTTTAACTCAATTAGAAATAGATTGCGGACTTCCAGCCTTAGAACCCACCGAGATTGCTAAATTAGAGGCAGAAAATCTCGCTCCCGCAGACCAGCATCACAAATTCCAATATCTGCGCCTGATTCGAGTTGGCAGCCATTTACTAACAGTAATGGAACAGTTTTACGCCCGTTTTTATCATCGAAATTTACAGTTAAAAACATCTTCTTTGACATCACTATCGCTGCCCGAAACAACGACAAACGATTCGGAAAATGAAGCGATGATTGCTCGACTGACAGCACTGTTAGACGTAGGCTTGCAAGTAGCAGAAGAATATTTTAACTTGAAGCCCAAAGGCAGTTTGATAGACCGCTGCCGCCGTCTGGAACAAGCAGGCTGGGACTATATTTATCGAGAAGATATCAAAGATATTGCAGGACTTTGTGCCTTAGAAAGAGGATTAGCCGATCGCCTCGCTGAAGAAGCAAGTCTGCGGATGTGGCACATGAGACTTGTCGAAAGTTTCGTCTCAGTCACGGGCAGATACGTCCAAGAAAAGCTCACAGCAGAACGTTTGGCAGAAACAACTTTACTGCTGTGGGACGTACTGACTCGCATCAAAGGCGGAAATCCTTTCGGCCGCCCTTCTTTGGGCAAACAGCAGGTGCAAATGACCGTGGGCGAACCGATATCAGTCGGCGATCGCTGGGAGGGATATCAAAGCAGCCGCAGGGTAGCAGTTGCCGAACTCACTCAAGACTTGCAATCCGCTTTAGAAGGAATGATTAAATCTTAATTAGTCCGAATCTGCAATTAGGAATAGGGAAGTAGGAAGAGAGACGCAGGAAGAGAGAAGCAAAAATAAGGATGATATAGCAACCGCCACATAGGTTAGGACATAAATCATGTCATGAATAGATCCTATAACCCTTTAGCATAAACGGTTTGATTCTCGTACTATGTAACTGTCAACTGTCAACTGTCAACTGTCAACTGTCAACTGCTATATATTGCCTTTGGGTTGCCACTCTATTTTTAATTCGTGCAGCAAACAACTTGTTATAAACTTGGGGAAGATGTATAATAAGTAACTAAGTATCAGTGCCGGTTAATCACTGATAATAAAGTTGTTTTCGTTCGGCGTTTTAAGATTTTGAGGGCTGCCGTCCTCAGTACAAACTTAATTAGAATTATTTAACCGGACTCGATCTAACAATAAGCGCTCGATAATGAACCAACAAAAATAACCGATGAATAACAAACCTATCGATTTATCTACTAACTCAATTAAAGTAAAACTGCTGAATCATTTAGCGCAAGAATTGCTCACCCCGCTCACTTCTGTCCTCGGCATGGCAAGCGTATTGAACCAAGAAATTTACGGCCCCTTAACGAGCAAGCAAAAAGAATATATCGACGTGATCCAAGACAGCAGCCGATCTTTGCGATCGCTAGTTGAAGAAATTTTGGAACTGGCAGATCTAGACGATACCGCTTTCACATTGAAGCGAACCGCAGTTGATATAGAAACTTTGTCTCAGCAAGTTGTGACAACCCTGTCGCCAGCAGCCTCTAGACGAGAGCAAGAAATTAACTTGTCAATGGGGCCCGGGCCGCGCATCTGGCTGGCCGATAAGGATAAAGTTCAGCAAATGCTGCACCACTTAATTTTTAGCATTATTCAATCGGCTGGGGCAGGCAGCGTGATTCGAGTCCACGTTTCTCGGAAACAAGACGGTATCAATATCGGAGTTTGGGTTTTTCATCCTTGGTTGGGTGAAAGTTTGCCCCATGCTAAACTCTACTCCGACTACTTGTTGAAGGTCGGAGCCGATCGCGGTGCGCGATCGAACTCCGAAACCGACTCCCTGGAATTTGAACCGCCACTTCCGTCACAGACACAGGCTTCGCAGCGATTAACGCTGGCGTTTTCTGAGTTGGCGGCTTTGGTGGCCGAGAATGCTGCGGATACGGCACCTGTGTTAGCTGGTTACGGCGCTAGGGAACGCTTGGGGCTGCTGCTTTGCTGCCAGTTGGTGGAAATTCAAGGCGGCAAACTCTCGATTCAAGGCACTCCAGAATCTGGATATCGCTACGCGCTCTGGCTCCCCTGTACCAATGCTACCGAGTTGTTGGAAAGATGAAGTCAGTTGACAGTTGACAGTTGACAGTTGACAGTTGTTATTGGTTACTTGTTATTGGTTACTTGTTACTTGTTATTAGTTATTTGTTGTTATTACAGCCAATAACGAACAACGAATAACGAATAACGAACAACGAATAACGAATAACGAATAACGAATAACGAATAACGAATTTAAAGAAATGAATTCAGTTTGGCAACAGTTAACTCTGGCAAATTTGTCGCTCTCTCAGTGGCAAAGTGGCAGTTATTTATTGAATTTGGCGATCGGCTCTTTGCGCGGTTGGCGGCAGAGTAGCTGGCTGATGCAGTGGGCCGAGCCCCTGGGTTTTGTTTTGCTCGCCTTGACGTTCGGTATGGGCCCATTTGTAAACAACGCCCTGGTGGGTGTGTTGATGGCTGCTGGCGCTGCGTTTTGGGTGCTGCTGACTGTTTCGGACGATCGCGCGATCGCCCTCACACCCATTCACTTGCTGGTACTTTTGTACTGGGGCATTGCTACCGTCGCCACAGCAATGTCGCCGGTGAAAGCCGCCGCTTTTACAGGCTGGACGAAGCTAACGCTGTATTTGCTATTTTTTGCACTGATGGCGCGGATATTGCGAGATTCCCGTTTGCGATCGTGGTTAATAGCCGTATATCTTAATGTTGCTTTAATTGTCAGTTTCTACGGCGTGCGGCAGTGGATTGATAAAGTGCCACCATTAGCTACTTGGAACGATCCGACTTCTACTCAAGCCGATGTCACCCGAGTTTACAGTTTTTTGGGCAATCCCAACTTGCTCGGTTCCTATTTGCTACCAGCCATTGCCTTGAGCGCCGCCGCACTTTTTGTGTGGCAAGGATGGGGAACCAAACTTTTAGCGTTGACGATGCTGGTGGTGAATTGCGCGTGTTTGCGCTACACCGACAGTCGCGGTGCTTGGATCGGTTTTGTGGCACTGCTAGTAGTGTTTTTAGTCCTGCTTTGGTACTGGTACAGCCCTTTGATGCCTAGGTTCTGGCGCACTTGGGCGCTACCGTTAGGGTTAGGAGGTTTGGCTGGAGCGTTAATTTTGGGAGTAGCTTTGGTGCCAGCGTTGCGCGATCGAGTTTCGAGTATGTTTGTCGGGCGCGGCGACAGCAGCAACAATTTTCGGATTAATGTTTGGATGGCGGTGATTGACATGATTCGCGATCGGCCAATCCTCGGCATTGGGCCCGGAAATACTGCTTTTAATAAAGTTTATCCGCTTTATATGAAGCCAAAATTCACTGCTTTGAGCGCTTATTCTGTGCTGCTAGAAATTGCCGTCGAAACTGGTTTTATCGGTTTAATGTGTTTCCTGTGGCTGATGACTGTTACCGTCAATCAAGGTTTGTTGCAGATCAAAAAATTGCGCGACGCACAATTTAACAGCTCTCATTTAGAGGAAGAATCCCCAAATCTCAAATCAAATCAGGGGTTTTGGTTGATTGGGGCGATCGCCACTTTAACTGGTATGATGGCTCACGGTTTTGTCGATACAGTTTGGTATCGGCCGGAAGTTAATATGCTTTGGTGGTTGATGGTGGCGATTATTGCTAGTTTTTATAGCAATTCTCAGCAGCAGCAAGATTCAGGTTTGACACAGGGCGAGTAGAATAGCGATCGGAAAAATCAGGTACCCCTGGGTAATCACCGAAAAGCTTGCGGTTCAAAAATCGAACTTATAAAAGTAATGGCGGGGTTTTATCCCCGCCCGGTAAGGATTCCAGTTCCCAAAAAGCAGACAGCTTTCCTAAAGCTGCAAGCGATGATTTGACACTCTCCGACCTGAAGGTGCGGAGATTCTTAAGAAGCTTTGACACTCTTAAATACGCTGTCAAGACACATCTAGACGTTCAAAACAACTACCTTTTGGTGTTGCAATTACGCTTACTTTTTTGATTTATGCTTTCGTTCGCACTTCTCAACACTAAGCCAGTTCGGTACGCTCCCCATCCTGCGCTGCTTGGCTGTGCCATAGTCTTTCTCAAACAAAGATGTTGAGGGTGTCTTACTGCCCGGAATTTCACCGTTCTAGGAATGGTTCTACGCGTAGTTGATACGCCTACTTGTTCCACATTGTTAAAAACTATAACACAGATTACTGGCAACCTAAAGGTTGCAACTGCGTTTCATCCCCGGCTTGAAAGACCGGGGTTCTCACGCGACGCGCTATAGCCTTTCTCAAATAAGTGAGGTATGCCCTATGCCCTATGCCCTATGCCCTATGCCCTATGCCCTATGCCCTATGCCCTATGCCCTATGAGCACCGCACTGTTACTGAAAAAGGCTATAGTCATCAGTCATTTCCAATTCTTTAATCTCAAATCGAAAAATCTCAAATCTCAAATCTCAAATCTCAAATGGTATAAGGTGCACAGCGTGCACCTACATAACTACTACTACATACTACATACCTGTTAGTTGTAAAGTGCTAGTGGCGAACTCTACAAAAATTATCGAAAATAACTCTTATTCTTCGCTATCCGAAGGCATTGCAAATCTCGGACACGCATAATATCCATCTCTATCTTTGCACCGCCGCCACGTCGTAGACTGATTCAATTGGAACAGCGTTGCGACTGATTCATTCACTGTGGGTGTAACAGTTGCAGGAGTTGGCATTGCTCTTGAGGCTTGACTTAGCTCCATTACCGTTATAATTGCCAGCATGGCTGATGAAAGCAAAACTGTGCGTTTCATTTATTTGTTTTTTCCTCTTTTAATCGTTGACGTGCCATTCCTATCCATATATCCTCATCGAATTCTTGGGAATCCGCATACTTTAGACAAGTTTTCCACTGCGGTAGCGCTTCCTTCGTCTTTTTCATCCCTTCTAGGACTTGCGCTTTTAAGCAGTAAGTTGCAGGTCTTTCACTATCAAGCTTAATCGCTGCATCCAGATGCTGCAATGCCTCTGAATATCTACCCTGTTTCAGCCGAGCCCATCCCAAATTTTTGAGTAAGGAATATTTTACTCGATCGTCCTCAGCTAATTTTAAACCTTGCCACAGCAAGTGAACGGCAGCAGCATAGTTTTTCTTGTCTACTATATATAATCGAGCTAAATTGCTGTAAGCAGCAGGGAGACCCAGTTTGGCAGCTTGCAGGTATTTTCCTCGGGCGCACTCTAAATCTTGCACCTCTTCGCACAGCCATCCCAAATTGTAAAGAGCTGTTCGGCTCTTGGGATCTACGGAGAGGGCTAATTCATAGGCTTTTTGAGTATCAGCCAATCTATTGGCTTTGTAGTTTTCAAAGCCCTTATTATTAAACAGTGAGGCGAGTTCCGGCAACCCAAATTGCCAGCCGCCAAAGCCTACTGCTAGCATCAGTAGGAATGCCGCCCACTTGGAGTGATGATGCTTTTTTGTTGGCTCTTTCATGACATTAAAAATGTTAGCTAACGGTGTCGTTTTTAGCATCTTTTAACTTGAGAGTTGGGATATTTTGTTGTCTAGATTTAATTGCCACCCTCATGGCATCATAATCTTAGGAAATGAAGGAAGGCTTGAACTCATTTCTCATTTATGGTTTGCAACTCCACAGCCGAATGCTTGCCTCATGCTGCGATTACCTAGATGTATTCGAGCATAGGTTAACCCTTCGTGGGACTCCACAAGCAATCCGGATATTTTCAGGAAGATTGAAGATTGAAGCGGGAAGAAGGACAGTTGACAGTTGACAGTTGACAGTTGACAGTTGGCAGTTGACAGAAGAGCCCGAAGAGGTTGACAGAAGCGGTTGAGAGGACTGATGACTGAATGACTGATGATATGGTGTTCGCTCGATTAAGGGCACGCGCGAACAGTTTGTAGTGCGTCCTGGTGTCCGCTCTGAAGCTGCGGACACCAGGACGCACTACAAACCATTTTTATTATGGTTATGGATCGGACATGATAGGCAGCATCTGAGTTTTGTATTTATAGTGCTGTCCCCGCTCGCGTACTATACAATACGCGAGCGGGGACGCTCGCACTCAAAAAAAAATGCTTTTTACAAAAATGAGATGCTCCCACATAATATAACTGATGACTGTTGACAGTTGACAGCTTGCCCCCTGCCCGAAGAGCACAGTCGTTGGGTTGATAGGTGACAGTTGACTGTTTACCGACTAATGACTGATGACTGATGACTAAAATTGCTTCATCGCTCGTTCCATATCCCGCTTGTCTTCGCGTTTCTTCAAATCTTCGCGCTTGTCGTGCAGTTTTTTCCCTTTTCCCAAACCGATATCAAGTTTTACCCAGCCACCTTTCAAATACATTTTTAACGGCACTAAAGTCAAACCTTTTTCTTCCACTTTGCCGATTAATTTGCGAATTTCCTGCTTGTGCATCAGCAATTTGCGAGTGCGGCGAGGCTCGTGATTAAAATAGTTGCTAGCACTTCTCCACGGTGAAATATGAACGTTAATCAGCCATATTTCGCCATTTTTAACCAAAGCATATCCGTCCCGCAAATTCGCTTTTCCTTCCCGAATCGATTTGACTTCGGTTCCCTTTAACTCGATGCCCACTTGATATGTATCTATAATTTCATACAAATGGCGCGCTTGTCGGTTGTCGCTAAGAATTTTGTATCCTGTACTTTTTTCGCTCATTTTTACCTCCGATTAAATTATTATAAGGCTAACATTTATGTATAGAAAATAGAAGCTTGACAAAACTTAATTTACGGGTCTAGGCATTACCAATTTTGCTGAGCTAAGATTTCATCAATGTGAATTTCAAGCGGTATCATGCAGCGCACCAATATTCCAGATTCGGGAATTTCAGATTCTGTTAGTCCCCCTCAGGCGGTTAATTTGGTTTGGCTGGCTCCTTTTTTGCTGGCGCTTGCTTGGTTTTGGGCCAATATCTCGGCTGTTAAGTGGCTGTTATCGTCGTTTGTTGAGATACCGGCACTGTACAAGATAGCAATTGGTTTTCTGATTGTAGCATTAGTAGTGCGATCGCCCCAACCGAGCGATCGCCCGCGCGCATTTTCCCGCAACTTCATTTTGAGGCGCAATCCGCTGCTGTTGATGTTGGGTGCAGGTGTTTTGGCGATCGCCACAGGGTGCATAATTAATATCCCACAAGTTAGCGTACTGCTATTTATCCTCGGAACTTACGGGCTGTGCGGCTTCTTTGCGGAACCGAATTTTTGGCAAAAAAACTTGCCAATTGCCGGCTTGCTGGCTTGTATTTTACCCTTCAGCAATCAGTTTAATAGCGGCCTCGGCTTGCCCGCGCGAGTGATGACTGCTCACGTAGTAGAACAGTTGCTCTCATTCCTGCACGTGGGAGCTATTTCTTCCTACGATATCCTGATTTTGGAAAACGGCATCGCTCACGTTGATATACCTTGCAGCGGCATTAAAACCCTATTAGTCGGGACGCTATTTTTGCTAGTGGCTACCTGGTTAGAAAGCCGAAAATTAAGTTTTCAATGGCTGGCAGTATGCGCTGCTAACTTGTTAATGTTGCTGTCTGCTAACGCTTTGCGGGTTGTCGCGCTAGTGCTGGTTGCCCAAGTTTGGCAACAGCCAACCTATGCAGAAATCCTCCACGTACCGCTGGGAATTGTAGGTTTAGTCTGCGGTTGTTTTGTAAGTTGGTTGATGCTGCAACAAGTTCCCAAATTTCAGCCAACAAAACAAATTGATTTCAACTCGCAACGAGATTCGGAAATACTGAAAAATCAGCCTCTGGCAAAAGCCGGACTAATTGTGACGGTGACTGTTTTAGCAGGAATTTCTCAATTGTATCATGTCGAAAGTACAAAAGTAGCGATCGCCCCTTTACAACTACCCCAACAAATTATATCCGAAGCAATCCCGCTGAATCCCAGCGAACAAAGATTCTTCGGCAATTACCCAGATACAAAAGCCGAAAAAAAGAGATTTGTCTCAGGTAACTTGCACGGTTCCCTCCTCGCAGTAGCCAGCACATCTTGGCAGACTTATCACGCACCAGAGTTGTGCTTTGTAACCAGTGGCATCTCCGTTAATCGAATAGAACAAAAACAGCTAACTCCTACCGTAACCGCTCGCTGGCTGTATCTCAAAGACAACCAACTATCCGCTGCATACTGGCTGCAATCTCAAGCGCAAACCACAGATAACTTCTTGTCGCGCATCGGCAGCGACATCACCCATCGCAATCAGACTTGGGTGCTAGTTTCCATTCTTTTTGACAGTTTCGTAAATCCTGAAAATTCCGAGGTACAAGAGTTTACTGCTAACGTACATAATGCTGTCAAACAAAGCTTAAAAGGAGCAAAAAATGAAAGCAAAGCAGGTATTTGATGCAATTTTTAGAATTGTTTTTTGGGTGTGGAACCTGACATTTTTGTCAACTGTTTATCTAGGAATTTTGCCATACCTAGCAATTCCGTTAATCCAAGCAACAATAGACGGAATTATTCCCCTTGAATTTTCCTTAACCCTAACAGCACTGATAGCAGTACCGACAGTGTTTACCATAGTAGGAGCAAGGCGCTTTCACAAGCAACCATTGCAGCTAATGCGCTTGTTTTACGGAGTAGAAGCGCCGTTGTTTTTGCTCTGCTTAATCAGGCTGTTTATGCTTCGAGAACTGAATCCAGCCAGCTCGCTAATTATCGCTACAATCGTTTTGTGCATTGCAGCATTTTTAGTAGAAATGCTGTACGGATATTTTGGGAAACAAGAAAATATTGAAGATATTTCAATATCTCAAGATGCTCGCAACAGAAAGTCCAGTTCTATTGGATTCATGGGAAACAAGCGAAGTGCGTGGATACAGTTAGCATTTCACAGCTTAATGCTGCTAGTTGGAACTTGGGCGGCAACCTTGCTGATGTTTTACGCTCTACCTGTCGCATTTACGCTGGTAGTTGGATTTTTAAGTTTTGCCTGGGTAGCACCACTGATTGATTCTCTAAAGTACACTTCATTATCCATAATTTGGTGGCTACCATTATCCTTGATTCTGTTTGGTCTTACCTCCAGCTTGTTCGTAGTAATGCCTTCGCTTTACGGCTTTCTATACATCCAATCTGGACGCAAAGTATTTCGCAGTTTTGCTTCCCAATACGGAAAGAATCAAGCAATCATGGGCAGCTTGGGAGTCATGGCTGCTTGGCTGGCAATTTTCGCAGCTTTGCTACAGCAGCCGCAAATTCAAGCCATGAAAATTCTGGCAACTCCCGCAGCAAATGACACTGCGCGTCAAACTTTATTAGCCAAGTCTGATATGATTCGATCGGGCTTAGTTAATGCTTATTTATCTCCGTACCGCTATCTCAGCACTGTGGGAGAAAACAACCACATTTATGAGATGTACAAAAATACGTTCAGTTTGCCTAACACAGCGGCTCGCAACGTGCAGAACAGCTACAATTTTTTAATGTCGCCGTTTTTGTATCAAGGCTCTGATTCCGATGTTAAAAAAGCCGAAAAACTCTACGCTGGATTCTTCGATACCGAAATTCAAAAAGGTGACACGGAAGCAGTAAAGCACGCAGTGCAGTCAACATCTAACCGCCAAGAAGCTAAGGCAGGTTTGCTGAATGTCAATGAGGAAAAAGTATGGTTGCAGTCGCAAGAAGTTACAATCACAGAAAAGGGCGATTGGGCTGATGTTCAACTCTACGAAGTTTACAAAAATCAAACGCCGAACTTGCAAGAAGTATTTTATTACTTTTCACTGCCGGAAAGCGCCGCAGTTACAGGAGTTTGGCTGGGCGATACTGGGGATTTGAAAAGGCGTTTTGCATTTAGTGTGTCGCCCAGAGGTGCTGCACAGCAAGTTTACAACCAGCAGGTGAGAGAAAATGTAGACCCGGCTTTGCTCGAACAAGTTGGCCCGAAACAATACCGCTTGCGAGCTTTTCCAATTCCGGCTAAACGAGAGTTTTCGCGCACGCAAACTGATGGGCCAACGGAAATGCACTTGTGGCTGACTTACAAAGTGATGCGACAACCACAGGGTTGGGCGATGCCTGTTTTAGCAGAAAAACGTAACATTTATTGGGATGGAAATACTCGCCGCACAATTGCCGGAAAACAGGTAAATTACAAAGGAAAAGAGGCAAAAGAAACTTGGTTGCCGAGTTTTGTGCTAGCAGTTTCCCGGCAGCAAGCAATACCGCGTCTGGCAAATTTTCCGGGAGAAAATACGATTTCTGCTAAGCCACTGGTTGATGCAAATTATTCGCTACCGCAGGGCAAAAAGTTTGCAGTTATTCTGGATACTTCCCGCAGTATGACGGGGAAAACAAAGGAGGTTAAGGAGACTTTTGAATGGTTGAAAGCGAATAGTTTAAAAGCAAATACGGTTGATTTGTATGTGGGGAGTGCTGCGGGGATGCCGCCGAAGTTGGTGGAAGATTTGGGGAGTTTTGATGTTGGAAAGTTGACGTTTTATGGTACGCTCCAACTTAAGGATATTCTGCAACAGTTTGCACAGTTACGCGCCGATCGCACTTATGATACTGTATTCTTGGTGAGCGATCGCCACAGCTATGAGTTATCCGACGATCGCAAAACCAGCGTTTCCATGCCCTCACCCCTATGGACTGTGCATTTGGGAGGCTTACCACCGGCTTACGATGATGGAACTTTAAAGCTGATTCAAGATAGCGGTGGCGGAGTTTCTACCGATATCAAAGAGGCGATGCAGCGAGTGGCGACGACAGCATCATCAGGGAAATCTGCAATTAGTGTTGTTGATGGCTATGTTTGGAGTTATGCCAAAACTCCCAAGTCGGCGGCGGTTGCGAAAATAACTGATGATGAAAATGAAGGTTTTAAACCGATAGCTGCGCGGCAGTTGATAACCGCCCTTAGCAAAGAGAAAACTTCCAATCAGTTGACTCAGTTGGATGCAATGCACTCGCTAGCTAAAACTTTTAAAGTCGTCACGCCTTATTCTTCGATGATTGTGCTAGTTAATGACGCGCAAAGGGCGCAGCTAAAGGCGGCGGAAGCTAAGAGCGATCGATTTGAAAGAAAGATAGAATCGGGTAAGGAGGAGTTGACGAAACCGAACAATCCTTTGAATGTTTCTGGGGTTCCGGAACCGGAAGAATGGCTGCTTTTGATCGTTGGGGCGATCGGGCTTTTGGGGGTTTTCCTCCGTCAGCGGCGCGCCAAAGTGATAGGTTGAAAAGTGCGGTGGTTTAAAGTTAATTAACTCCTTCCCAAGCGATGTGCTTGGGAAAGAGTCATATCATGTCCGCTCTATTACCATAACAAAAACAGTTTGTAGTGCGTCGGGAGTGTCCTCCGCATGAAAGCTGACTGAAGTCCGCACTACGAACCAATCTGATTGTGCTTAATTACTCGGACACCATATGAACCCCAGATGCCAGTTCAAAACTTTAATCCGCCACCACCAAGCACCAGTAAAGTCGATTAACGCTCGATCAAAATTGCTTTCGGTTTCTGAGAATCCAGGAGAGAAGTGGAAAGCAGAATTACCAGATCTCCTGTTTCATTTTGACCGTGATGCACCATACCCCCTGCCTCAACTAAAGAATCTCCCACCGTCAGACGAGTAGTTTGGCCCGCGTCTAGGGTTTCTTCTTTACCATTGGCGCGTTTAATTTTCGCGATTCCCTGGACAACAGTATAGGTGAGTGTCCCCAATTCAACTTTGAAAATTTGCATCCCTGGATGAACGTGAGGCAGCAGTTTTGCCATACCAGGAATGGTATAACGTACTAATTCTAAAATTCTACCTTCTGCCTCACTAGGATAACCACTCGCGAAGACTTCCCGTTTCACGGTTTGACTATAGGTATTGATAGGTGGTGGTGTTTGCTGACTTCTGACAATTGCAACTGTTCCCAAGCTAATCATCACCATCAAAAAAAAAACAGGCATAGTTTTTTCATGATTTTATTTGTTGGAATATCTGGTTTTCCGTCCCTAGTTGAGATTTTATCTTTGACGCTCCTTGCCGCGTGAAGGTACGAGGAGTATGAACACTATTGAGAATGTTTGTTGGGTTATAAAACAATACGGTTTACTTAACACTATTTATGCCCGGAGATCACCCTAAATCCCCCGCATCGTTGCGGGGACTTTAAGAGCTTCTTGTCCCCCCCGCATCTCCCGGGGGGTTAGGGGGGATCTGTCTTAAGTGAACCGTATTGGGTTATAAAATTACTGGTATCACGCTCGGAACCCTTCTATTAAATGCGTGGGACTTTGTAATTTACCAGGCAACTCAGATTCTTATGCTCTGCCTTGTTTGGCTCCCATGTCGGCAAAGCCTCCCGGCGCTAGCAGGTTTGTGTTGGAAACAGCACATAATAAGATTTTGACAAATTGTTGTTACGGTTATTAACGGTTATTAACTGTATAAAAAATATCTATCTTAAGGCATAGATTGCCAGACACGGTGCCGTGCCGTGTCCCTACAGGTAAAAACCTCTAATTTATTGTTATTATTTTTTTATTATTATGAGATTTTGTTTCAAATTGGTATGAATAAATGACTGATGAATCATGATTCATTGATGTCAACAAAAACGATTTCGCCCTCAATCTTTACGGGATAAGACTCTAGGGAATCACTCGGTGCATTCAAACATTTACCAGTATCTAACTTGAATTGAAATTTATGAAAGGGACAGGTAATAATGCCATTACTTACTTTCCCCATATCGATCGGATATTCTAAATGAGTGCAAGCATTGCGGTAACAAGTGACATTCGCACCTTGGCGATTCAAAATTAGTGAAATTCCTTCAACTTTTACCTTCAAAATATCCCGTTCGGGAATCTGATTTAGCGCTGTTACGTCTACCCACATAAAATATTTTTTCTGAGTTGTCTATACTTTTCTATTTCCATATATATCATACCCTACGGATGAATCTGACTCAAAATCACCCGCAACCGATCGTAATCATCCTTCAACAAAACACTTAAATTCCTGCCCGCTTCCACCAACCAAGATCGATCGCGCATTCGCAACTGATAAATCTCCCGAATCGTCGCAGCCGTCAGCGCATCCACAGGCGCATTCGTCACTCCCAGCAGCGTCCTCAAAAAATCCAACTGCACCGTAAAATCAATCACCTCATCCGGTTCGCAGCGATAAACCGCTTGGTGAATTTGCGGCGGGCGCGGCGGCAAATACTGATAAATTGTACCCCTCGATGGGCCGTGGCCGTTCAACCTTTCCGGTGGCTTCTCAAACCCCACAAGCGCCACTCGAAACTCGGTTTTCAGCATCGCAAAAATCTGCGGTTGTTCTTCCCGCAACTCTTCCAGCGATAAACCCAAAGCCCTAGCTCTGTGCACCGAGTCGATCGGGCTAGTGGTAGCATGGTAAACTACGCCGTAGATTTGATTTTTTGACTCTTCATCTTCCGCCTTCACCCAACTCCCAAAAGGCGGCATCACCGGAAAACTCAAGTCATCCGGTTCCAAGCATTGAGCCAAAAACTCTGTAGTTGCTGTCTCGATGACTTCAGCAATGCGATCGGGATGCCGCTCTTTTGTTCCAAATTGGGGTAAAGGTAAACGCATAATTTTAGTTATTTGTTATTTGTTATTGGTTGTTTGTTATTTGTTATTTGTTATTTGTTATTTGTTATTTGTTATTTGTTATTTGTTATTGGTTGTTTGTTATTTGTTATTTGTTTGTTTGTTATTGGTTGTTTGTTATTTGTTATTTGTTATTGGTTGTTTGTTGTTTGTTTGTTATTGGTTGTTTGTTGTTTGTTATTTGTTATTTGTTATTTGTTATTTTTGAATATCTCCCAATAATCAGTAACTACTGACTACTGGAGCATCTCATTTTTGTAAAAAGCATTTTTTCTTTGAGTGCTGTCGGGAGCTCGCCTATTCTACAATACGCGAGCTCCCGACAGCACTCTAAATGCAAAACTGAGATGATCCCACTGACTACTGCCAACTGCCAACTGCCAACTGACTACTGCCAACTGCCAACTGCCAACTGACTACTGCCAACTGCCAACTGCCAACTGCCAACTGCCAACTGCCAACTGCCAACTGACTATTTCGCGCGGCCAGCCGTAGCATCCACAATATCCAATTGCGATAAGCGGAACGTGATCAGCTTGTCCCAATTGCCACCTTCAAACAATACCGCGACTTTCCCGTCGGTAACTCGCTGCACAAGTCCTTGAAAGCCGTAGTAAATCTCGCCCTTATCTTTAACTCGAACTGCCGAACCTGGAAAAATCATAATTCTTTGAATGTTAAGTTTGCTCTTTATAGCTTACCGTTTCTCGTTTCTAGTTCCCAAGCAGAGCTCGGGAATTAGGCAAACCTTCGCCAACAGGAGACAAAGCTGGGAAACGAAAGTTTGTGAGACTTCTCCCAAAAACTGTTGTGGGGCAGGCCGGAGAGCCTGCCCTTGACGAACTTTTGGATGAGATGTCTATTAGGCTAGGGCTGCTACAGAAACTTTACCAGCAATGCGACCCGCGATCGCCCGCAACTCCCTCGCCGAAGCAGAACCCGGTTGTCCCACGACAATTGGCACACCGGAATCGCCACCTTCCCGCAGCGGAATTTCCAGCGGAATGCGGCCTAACAGCGGCACTCCCAACTCTGCCGCCGTCCTTTCGCCGCCGCCGGAACCGAAAATATCGTATTGCTTGTCAGGCATATCCGGCGGCACAAAATAACTCATATTTTCCACAATTCCCAACACCGACACTCCCAACTGTTGGAACATCTTCAACCCCTTGCGGGAGTCCAACAAAGCCACCGTCTGCGGCGTCGTCACAATCACCACACCAGCCATCGGCACCGCTTGGGCCATTGTCAACTGCGCGTCTCCAGTACCCGGAGGCATATCGACAATCAGATAATCTAAATCGCCCCAATTCACCTGGTAGAGGAACTGTCGGATGATTCCGTTCAACATCGGGCCGCGCCAAATTACAGGCTGGTCTTTCTCAATTAAAAACGCCATCGACACTAATTTGACGCCGTAGTTGAATGCGGGTTCGAGGCTTTCTCCGCTTTTTCCATCCCTAACCATTACTTTCGCGTCCCCCAAACCCAACATATTTGGGTCGTTGGGCCCATAGATATCGGCATCCAGCAAACCCACCTTTGCGCCGGTTTGCGCCAGGGCTACTGCCACATTCACCGCCACCGTGCTTTTGCCGACGCCCCCTTTGCCGCTGGAAATTGCGATAATATTTTTAACGCCTTCTATGCCTTGGCGATCGACCACTCCCTTCTGCTGGGGAGTCTCGGCTGTCACCTCCACAGCCACTTTTTCGACTCCTGGCAACTGTTTGACCGCTTTTTGGCAATCTTCGACAATAAATTCTCGCAGCGGGCAAGCAGGCGTTGTCAGCACTAAAGTAAAACTGACGACTCCGCCGTCAATTTTGATGTTACGAATCATGTTCAATTCCACCAAACTTTTTTGCAGTTCGGGGTCTTGCACAGGTCGCAGGATTTCTAAGACTGAACTAATATCGAGTGTACTGGGCATTGTGTTCTCCACCATAGCTCTGCAATTGTGTCAGTGAATGTTCGATCGCAAGTTTAAGTATATTTTTATTGCTATTTTTTAATGTAACTTCATAGCGATCATTTGCAGACCTGCGGTGGCATAATTACATGGCGACTGGATTTGGCAATCATCACCATCTAAGATTCAAATCTGACAACAGAAAATTTTATGACAGTTTCTACAACACTTAAAACCACGACTTCTCCGTTTTTGCCGCCCGCTGACTCTAGAGCTAGAGTCAGCCAATTTATGAAAAGCCTACAAGACGAAATTTGTCAAGCCCTCGAACAGGTCGATGGCGGCGGCAAATTTAAAGAGGACTCTTGGGAACGCTCCGAAGGCGGGGGCGGACGTTCTCGCGTTATGCGCGAAGGCAATGTGTTTGAACAAGGCGGAGTTAATTTTTCCCAAGTTTGGGGCGAAAGTTTGCCTGCTTTGATTCTGACCAAGCACCCAGAAGCTGCCGGTCACGATTTCTACGCCACTGGTACTTCGATGGTGCTGCACCCCCGCAATCCCTACTTGCCTACGGTTCACCTGAATTACCGTTATTTTGAAGCGGGCCCGATTTGGTGGTTTGGTGGTGGTGTCGATTTGACTCCTTATTACCTGTTGGATGAGGATGCAGCTCATTTTCACAAAACTCTGAAATCAGCTTGCGACAAACACCACTCGGACTATTACCAGACATTTAAACTCTGGTGCGACGAATATTTTTACCTGCCCCACCGCCAAGAAACTCGCGGTATCGGCGGCCTGTTTTTTGACTACCAAAACGCTCAAGGCCCGCTTTACCGCGACCAAAATGTCAAAGGGAAAGCTGCTGAGTACAGCAAAAATGTCGGAAACCCGGAGCCTAGAAGCTGGGAGTCGCTGTTCGCCTTCATACAGGACTGCGGCCGCGCATTTTTGCCGGCTTACACCCCAATTGTTGAAAAACATCGATCGAAAGCATACGGCGAGCGCGAGCGCGATTTCCAACTTTACCGCCGCGGCCGTTACGTTGAATTTAACTTAGTGTACGATCGGGGCACGACCTTTGGCTTACAGACCAACGGACGCACCGAATCGATTCTGATGTCCCTGCCACCTCTGGTACGCTGGGAGTATTGTTTCGAGCCAGAACCCAACTCTCCAGAAGCCGAACTCTACTCAAAGTTCTTAAAACCGCAAGATTGGGCGAATTGGATGCCTCAGCAGTCACCGACGTGAGTTAAACTACTGAGAAAGTCCTTAGCTAGCAATTAAGTAGACAGAATGGTAAACTTTTACACAAACACTCATAGTGTGCCATGTTCAAACCCTGCGCGATTTGCGAAAAAGCTTGGACTTTCAGTATCAAGTCACTACTTACTTATGCAAAAACCACGCAACTATAAGTAGAAGATTTAAATGTTGATCGGATGCCAAAAAATCACAAACTAGCGCAGGCAATAGCTGACTGTGGATTCTCTGAATTCAAGCGTCACCTAGAATATAAGGCGAAAAAGTTTGGTTGTGAAATAATCATTGCTGACCGCTGGTTTCCGCCCTTGCAAAACAATAGTCAAGCTGTGGGCATATCCAAGATATGCCACTGAAAGAAAGAACCTTCAACTGCGAAAGTTGTGGTAATTCGATGGACAGAGACTTGAAGGCAGCGATTAATTTATCACGCTTGGCTAAAGCGCGAAAGCTTACTGAGGGATAACCGCTCCCATGCTCCCTGTGAAGTAAGAAGCAAATGTCTAGACTTGTCTAGTATTTGTATAGCAGAAAGTAACCACCGCGATAAATAGTAATAAATTTGAGGGAAGGGTCAGTGATTCATATTGATCAAAAAACCCACACGCTATCTGACGGTACAACAGTTATCGTCTTAGCACCGACAGGACGGTTGGACATCACGACAGCTTGGCAATTCCGCCTCAAGTTGCAAGAGTGTATTTCCAAACTCAGCCGTCATGTCGTCGTGAATCTTGGTCAGGTAAACTTTATCGATAGTTCTGGCCTGACCTCGTTGGTAGCCGGTATGCGCGATGCGGATAAAGTTAAGGGCAGTTTCCGCATTTGCAATGTTCATCCAGAAGCCAAACTGGTGTTTGAAGTGACCATGATGGATTCTGTCTTTGAAATATTTGAAACAGAAGAAGAAGCTCTAGAGGGGGTGCCGCGCGCAAGTTAAGAAAACCGGGCGGTTGAAACCGCTTCTACACAAACTTGCACGTGCCTCCGCAGGTTGAAGAAGACCGGGCGATTGAAATCGCGTCTACACAAACTTGCACGTGTCTGGTGCAGGTTAAAGACCGGGCGGTGAAAATTACGCGATCTTCTTCTTTAGTCCGCGGAGGCGGACTTTGTTTCTGTAGACGCGGTTTCAACCGCCGTCCGATCCGATTCCAAGCGTATTGGCAAATATTTCAGAAGCAAAATCCTGACGCTTGACAAATCTAAAAGGGCCCATTAAAGCTCCCCAGATAGCCTTACCTGTCGTGGGGTTTATTCCTTTGTCGTAGCTGAGAAATTCCTCGTCTGCGGCTTCAAATCCCAAGTCTACTTGGTAAGTTTGCCCATCGTAGGTAAAGCAGCAACGAGTTCCCTCCGGCAGAGATGCCCGAAATCGATAGCGGTTTGAGCCTAAATTTTGCACCGCAACCGAGAGGGTGCAGCCGGGAAGAAGTTCGACTTGCTCGCCCTTGAGTTTTGCCAGTAAGTCGGGGTTGCGACCGGCTCCTTTGACGGCTGCGATATCCTTGAACATATAATACTGAGCTTCTATAAGTTCCGGCGCTGTCTTCACGTGCCTCAGTTGCACGATGCGGGGACGGTAGGGCTTGTCTAATTCTAGAATATTGGCTTGTTCGGCAAACAGGGCAATACTCGGTTCGTCCAAGAGAGGCACGGGCAGGGGTCTTTGCCAAAAACGCAGGTGGACGTACCACGCCGGATCTGCTAGCGCTTGTTCTCGGTTGTCAAATTCGCCCGCCATGTATTGGGCTAAAGCTCTTAATTCAGGAGAAATTGTCATGTTCGTTCGATTTTTGAGGATTGGGCTTGACAATAAAATTTGATTGTGGTAAGGGTTGCCCGAAGAGGGCCGGGCAAGTCAGAAGATGGGATTTATCAGCGATCCCAGAAGAGCTATGATTGTAAAGATACTTGGCTTTTGCCATCGTATTGCGACAGATTAATTGTTGCTGCCGATCGCCCGCAAAATCTTCTTGATAAAATTTTGCCTCGCAGTCTCGGCTGCACAGTTAAAAAAACTGGCAAATTTTGCCAGCCCGATCGCCAATTTACTCCCCCGACTTTACTCATGCCGCGCTGGTCCACTTGTGGCGGCACAATTATTTATCTATAAAACTCAGGTGAACAAGAACCGTACTGTTTCAGATACTAAGCGAAGTTTCTATACGATTCACACTCGACCGATTAACTCAATTTACCGTCGAGTGGTGGAAGAGTTGATGGTAGAAATGCACTTGCTTTCGGCGAATGTCGATTTTCAATACGACCCGATTTATGCTTTGGGCGTGGTGACAGCTTTCGATCGATTCATGCTCGGGTACGCCCCAGAAGCAGACAGACTTTCGATTTTTAACGCTTTGTGCAAAGCCCTAGAAGACGATCCCGATCGCTACAAGCAAGACGCTCACAGATTGGAAAGCTTGGCCGATCGCCTTGGAGGGTCTGAGTTGCTCTCGTGGCTCGATCGCTCCACCAGCTTTGAAGATACAGGAGATTTGCAAGCGTCCTTAGGGGCGATCGCCAGCAACGCTCAATTTAAGTACAGTCGCTTATTTGCGATCGGTTTGTTCTCGCTGTTAGAAAAAGCTGACCCCGAAATGGTAAAAAACCAAGAAACTCGCAACGAGGCGATCGGCAAAATCAGTGCAGCTTTGCATTTACCTGAAGACAAAGTTAGCAAAGATTTAGATTTGTACCGCAGCAATTTGGAAAAAATGGCCCAAGCGCGAATAGTGCTTCAAGATGTCATCCAAGCTGAACGGAAAAAACGTGAAAAACGAGAAACAAAAGTTACTGCCGGCCCCTCCGCAGACTCTTCTGAGAGCAATAATTAATTGTTTGAAGTCATTAGTCATTAGTCATTAGTCATTAGTCAGAAGGAAAAGGGAATTGTTTGTTTTAGGTGGCAAACAAACAATTCCTTTAATTTTTTTTTCAATTGTGACGGATGTCTTGTGACCAAAAAGAATTGGTTTAAAGCCGGAATCCCGATCGGGAGAAATTAAAATCAGACGATTCATTACTCCAATCCCACATCCCCCTTCCTTCTGCTGTCAACTGTCAACTGTCAACTGTCAACTGTCAACTGTCAACTGTTTCTGGCTCAAAAACTAAAAATCCCGCTTTTTGAATTGAGCGGGATCGACTTAACCAAAATAGAGCTGTTGGACGTGGTACTACGGCTGCGGCTCAAAATTAACGGCATTAGCTTGCAGCCAATTGCTGAGATTTGACAGAACTTCGGTTCCAGAAGACGGCTTACCCAAAGCTGTGGGGTTTACGGGTTCAGGTCTGACCAAGTTGCGGTCGATCGCTGCGTTGACTTCTTTGGAAATCAAATCGTGAAGCTGCTCTTTAGCCCTAGCCCTTTGAAAGTGAGCTCCCTCTTCCGTCGTAGCGTACAGAGGGGGCAGCCTATTTAAAGCATAAGCCGCAATATCTCCCACATCCAGACTCTGCTCGCTGCTCGCCGCCTCAATTTCTGCCACCCTGGCGATCGCCTCGCTAAGCACCAACTCTTCCATCACATTGATGAACTGTTTGCGCGGCAGAACCACCACTTCTCCGGTCAACAAAGCTCCCATCAGGCGATCGAGAGCCATGTACTCTTCGATCGACAATTCAGAAGCCGTATTGCAGATTCGTCCCACCTCAGCTTCCATAGACGGCGTTAAATAGCCGTCTTGCAAAGCCTGTTCAACAATTTTTTCAATACTCATATATGCTTCCCGCTCAACGGCATCATTAATACAGTTTTGTTTTGTAAAGACGCAATTGCTGGCGTCTTGAGATTCGAGTTTTGAGGCTTGAGTTGAGAATTTTTGTACAAATCATAACCCAATAGTGATAACCCAGAACAGTTGTCTACACACCCCAGCCACAAACTTACCCCATAATTGACTTTTAAATTCGTCAAAATCGGTAAAAAGTCCTACTCAACTCCCTGAAGCCGCCAAGGTACCGGATCGACAGACTGCCCGTGCACGTAAAGTCCCCAGTGCAGGTGAGGGCCTGTCGAAGCCCCCGTTGACCCCAAAGCACCAATTACTTGACCCGCTTTCACGAAATCGCCTTCCTTGACATCAATCCGGCTGAGGTGCATCAAAATACTTGCTACCCCTTGACCGTGGTCGATACCAACTACATTACCGTGGATTTTAAACCCTTGCGATTCGCGTCCCACCAGAGACACGCGACCGGCAGCCGGTGCAACTACAGGGGAACCGTAAGGGCCCGCGTAATCGACGCCGCGGTGGTAGTAGTCCTTAGCAAATACCCCATTATAGTACCGACGCACGCCGTAAATAGTGGTAATTTCGCCGGAGTTGGGGCGCAACAATTTGCCATCCCAAAATTTTTGGGGTGTCACCAGTGCTTTAAACGCGTCCACGCGATCGAATTCGGCATCGGTACCTTCGGAGTCTTTCCCAGGTGGCAGCCAGATGGATTGAGTGGGAAAATCTCGATCGCGCACTTGCACATTCAACTTCTGCACTTGTCCGTCACCGGAGACTTGAACAACGCGCGCACCGGGTTTCTCCAGTGGTGTCGTCGGTAGCAGGGCCCGAAAGCGATTATTGCCGATCGGAAAAGCAGGGTAATTTTTCTGCTGTAAAGACACTTTTGGAGTTTCCCCGCCGTTACCGTCAACCTGAATAATTACCGACAGCGTATCACCCAGTTCGGGATTTGGCGGCGTCACCTGCACCTGCAAAGCTTGCACCGGCGATACCAGACTGAGAATGCTGGCAACAATTGGGCCAGTCAAAATCGCCCTGTTTATGTTTGCCTTCAATAGCCTACACTCCCAAATAGCACTCGCAACTATTTTGGCACTTTGTCCCCAGTTAGCTCGATTCGCAGTTGCTGTCATTACCGATATCCTTAACCTTTGTCTAGCTAATGTTACACAAAGTAGCTAAATTTAGCACGCTTTGACTCAAAAAGGTAAAGGACTATTAAGACTTACGCAAAGTACGCGAATGTAGCGTGAGTTAGCGGAGCGTAACGCACTATTTGTCTTATTTGTAGCGTTGGTAAGTTTTGAATATTTGACATAGCTATTAAGTAAATGCCACAGTGGTTAATCATACAGAGGTCAAAATGCCATGCCAAATGAGCAAAATCAACCTGGAGAATATGATGCCGTCCTTGGCGGTCAAAATTCAACTCCTGTCGATGCGGCGGTACTGGGAGGAATTACAGGCGTTAAAAGCCGCTTAGCCTCACCCGCTGTCGAAGTCAGAATCGCTGCACTATCTGAGGCGCTCCAATATGGAGAAGCTGGCTTAGACTTGCTTCTTCAAGGACTGAATGATAAATCGCTACAAGTAAAATTTGCGGTTTACAATTTGCTAAAAGATCGAGATGAATCAAAGATAAAATGGCAATTAAATAATTTTTTTTATACCTTTAATTTTGATGTCATCACGGTAGACCACTACAGCGGCAACGAAAATAGTCGTTGTGTTAAGTCGGCTCAAGTTTTTAATGAAGACTTAGGTGACAAACTTGCACTTCAGATGGTTTATATTCCTGGTGGCAAATTCGAGATGGGTGCGTCACATCTTGGAAGTGAGCAAAAGCCGTCGCATCAAGTAACGATTCAACCTGTCTTTATGGCGGAATATACAGTTAATCAAGCACAGTGGGAAAGGGTAATGAAAAGTAATCCCTCTCATTTTAAAGGAGCTAAACGACCTGTCGAACAAGTATCATGGGATGAAGCTATCGAATTTTGCGATCGGCTTACTCAAAAAACAGGCAATAGTTATCGTTTACCTTCAGAAGCAGAATGGGAATATGCTTGTCGCGCTGGAACGAACACAGACTTCTATTTTGGTTCGACAATTACAACGGATTTGGTTAATACTAGCTTTGATGTGCCTTATACGTCAAGTTTTCCTGCTTTCGAGGGTCTAGATACTGACTATGCTTTTATACATCGCAGTAATCAAACAACTAATAATGGGAAATTTTATCCGAATAGTTTTGGACTCTACGATATGCACGGAAATGTTTGGGAATGGTGCAGTGATTGCTACCACTCTAACTATAACGGGGCCCCCTCTGACGGAAGTTCCTGGGAAATAGGTGGATCGGAGAATCAACGGATGTTGCGTGGAGGCTCTTGGGATAGTGATAGCTCCAAGTGCTCTAGTTTGTATCGTTACTCTCTCTCGCGCGACAGCCGGAGGAATGACATTGGTTTTCGCGTTGTTATTGACCTTGTGTGAATGATTCCACACAATAGTAGGGTGCGTCGCCTTCTAAAATATGCAAATTCCAGCGAAAATGTCACAGCGACGCACCATCCAATTGTAGGGTGCGGATTCTTCTAAAATATGCAAATTCGATCGACAATCTCACAGCGACGCACCATGGAAAATAAAGTGCGATCGAACTAATTAAACCCTGTGGTGCGTCGCTTTTAGATTTTTCGATTTTTTACCGAGATTCTGGATTGCGACGCACCCTACACCTCAAAATCCCCCCCTGCTGACGTATTGCGGTAAATCGATCGCAAGTTAAGCTCGATCGCACCGCACATCTCCCAGATCCGCACCCTACAATTAGCTGGCTTGCGCCTTCGGAAGAAACATTTTTTCAACAATATTTTTCCGCAGATAAACTGTCAATGGTTTTTCGATGAAAGAGTAGAATATGCAGCCGACAACTACAGCAAACAATGCCACCATAGCCGGAGCAAAGAAACCGTCGAAATATTTTCCTAAATTTGCCTTTTGCACAATTTTTGTAGTTGCTGATATCACCGGGCTGTGGAGCAGAAATATTGAATATGAGGCATCGCCCAGGAAAATTAAAAGATAAGGAAGTCTCGGAGAATCCTTAAGGTCGATCGAAGTTGCAGCAACGATTAATATAGCTGCCAGCACTGCAAAAGTCTTGATCCGATCGAACTCAATGTTGCCCCAAGCCACAAACAGTCCTAAAATAACATATCCTAAATTTGCTATCCCAAATAATATCCATCTGTAATTAGTAATCTTATTGTTATATTTAAGCACGATATACGCAGCCAAGCCACCCAAAACAAATTCTAGATTCATATTGCCAAATACTAGATTCAGCAAGAAAAAAGCATCGGGAAATGTTACTACTTTAGAAAAATGTAGAAATGTGACAAATAGCCAAGCCGACAGCAGAGGCACAGACTGTTTAGGTTTTAGCCAGATAGCTATGCTGAACAATACATAAAAATAAATTTCGTAAACTAAAGTCCAACCTACATCGAGAATTGGCTTGCCATATTGAGGAATCAATAGCAGCGACAGAATTATCTTGTCCAAACTTAAGTCTTGAGCATTAGCAAAACCTGGAATCAGTAGAAAGAAAAACACAACTGTCAGAGTAATTATCCAGTAGATTGGGTAAATTCGCACGCAGCGCTTGACTAAAAATGATTTTAACTGGTCTTTTTTACCGATCGCCGATCGGTGAACGTAGACCATGATAAAACCGCTCAATACAAAAAAGTAATCAACACCACTCCACCCAGCCTGAAATAAATTAAAAAAAGTAACTTGATTTAATCTTTCCGTGCTCATCTGGTTGACGTGAAACATTACCACCAATAAAGCCCCAATCCCTCGATAAACTTGCAAGAGATTAAGCTTTTTGTGAGGATTTGAACTCTTTGTCATTAGAAAATACCTTGTTCAAGAGTGGCAGTTGGGCTTGCTACTCAACTATAGTCAACGCCCCCCAACATAGTCAACACATTAAACACTATAATATAACTTTACACTTTTTTCATAAAGTTGTGCAAGAAGACTTCCGACTGATTGTTGACTTAGTTCTAGTTCTCGCTGCTGCCGCAGCAGGAGGACTCTTTGCATCGTTGTTGCGACAGCCGGTAATTCTCGGATACCTCCTGGGAGGGATCGTAGTTGGGCCGGCCGGTTTGGGGCTGATTAAAGAATTAGTTCAGGTAGACACCCTGGCAGAATTTGGTGTGGCTTTTCTGTTGTTTGCTTTGGGAGTAGAGTTTTCATTCGCCGAACTAAATCGAGTTAAAGCAATTAGTCTGGGCGGGGGAGGCTTGCAAATTGTGCTGACGATCGCCATTACTACTGCAATTTCCTTGGGTGTAGGCTGGGTAGAATCCCCTGCCCAAGGGGTGTTTTTAGGGGCGATCCTGTCGCTTTCCTCGACGGCGGTTGTACTCAAATGCTTGATGGAACGCAATGAAGGCGGTACTTCCCACGGACAAGTCATGCTGGGAATCTTGGTAGTTCAAGATTTGGCTTTGGGGCTAATGCTGGCAGTTTTGCCGGCCCTCAATCAGCCCGCAGAGGCGATCGGCATGACAATAGTCTGGGCCCTGGTGCGGATCGGATTATTTGCTGCGGGTGCAGTAGTAGCGGGCATTTGGATCGTACCGCAGTTGCTGCGCTACCTCGCGAGAACAGAAAGCCGGGAACTGTTTTTGCTGGGAGTTGTGGTTTTGGCTTTAGGGATTGCGCTGCTGACAGAATATCTGGGTTTCTCGATCGAGATGGGCGCATTTGTGGCGGGTTTAATGATTTCGGAGGTGGAATATGCCGACCAAACTCTAACTTATGTCGAGCCTTTGCGAGATATTTTTGCATCCTTATTTTTTGTTACCATCGGAATGTTAATCGACCCGGTGTTTCTCTGGAACCATCTAGAGTTAATTTTGGGACTGGTATTTCTAGTATTTGTCGGCAAATTCTTGATTGTAACGCCGATCGTCCGATTATTTGGCTATCCCCTAAAAACAGCATTAATCGCAGGTTTGGGCTTAGCTCAAATCGGAGAATTTTCCTTTGTACTCGCTAGTTCTGGCCAAGCTATGGGACTGGTTTCGCGAAACGTTTACCTATTAATTTTAGGAACGACAGCAGTCACCTTGGTGCTGACGCCGTTTGTATTGAGAAGCGTGCCACAGTTATTCAAGTGGGCGGAAAATTTCGGGCCTTTGCAGCGCTATTTTGACCAAACATCTCAACCTGTCGAAATAGCTGAAACTTTGCCGGAACAAAATCATGTTGTGGTTTGTGGCTACGGGCGAGTTGGCAGAAATTTAGTCAAAGTGCTGCAAAGCCGCAACTGTTCAATTGTGGTAATCGACGAGTCGGAAAGCAGAATTCAAGAGTGCAGAGTGTCAGGAATTCCTTACATTTACGGGAATGCTGCCAGCTTGCACGTATTGGAAGCCGCCGGGGTAGAACGCGCCAAAGCAATGGCGATTACTCTTCCCGATCCGATGAGCACTCGCTTGTGTCTGAAGCGGGCTTTAGAATTAGTCCCGGATTTGGATATTGTGGTGCGCGCCAACAAAGATAAAGATATTGAACTGCTTTACCAACTGGGGGCTTGGGAAGTTGTGCAGCCGGAGTTTGAGGCTAGTTTAGAACTGTCTGCCCACTTGCTAGCTGGTATGGGTTTGTCAGCAATGGCTATTGGGCGAGATGTGCAGCAAATTCGCAGCAGCCGCTATCTGGAATTGCGGCCGGCGCGGGAACCTTTGGCGGTTTCGCGGGATTTGAAAGTGGCGGTTCGAGATCTCAACGGCGATTGGTACAACTTACCGGAGGGCTCTCCCATTGGTGGGATGACTCTGGAAGAAACTAACTTGCGGCAGTTGACAGGGGTCAGTGTGATGGCGATCGTCCGCGAAGATGGCGAGGAAATTGATTATCCTAACGGGAAGGCTGCTTTGCTGTCGGGCGATCGACTTTTGGTCGTTGGTGAACCGGAAGAACTGATCAGTTTTGAGTTGCTGGCGAAGGGCGAAGTTGCTGTCCCCGAGGGCGACAGTTCTTGTCAGTGGTTGAGGTTACCAGCCAACAGTCCTTGGGTTGGCCAAAAACTGTCAGAGGTAGATTTGCTCACTCAGTATGGGGTGCAGGTGCGGGCGATCCGCCGGGAAGGGAAGTTTACTCGCTGGCCGGATGGAACTACTGATTTGCAAGAGGGCGATCGTTTGCTGCTGTGCGGCGGCTTCTACGAGCTCGGCTTGATGCAGCGGACGGCCTCGCCTCCGCTGCCGCAACCAGCCTTAAAGCTGCCTTTTGTCACCGCCCAAGTTAGCGAAAAGCTATTTAGCGATTAGTCATGGGGCATGGGGCATCGGGCATGGGGCATCGGGCATCGGGCATCGGGCATCGGGCATCGGGCATGGGGCATTGGTGCTGTCCGCGCGATCGAACGTTATTAGTCAGACGGAAGACGGAAGAGGAAAGACGGAAGAGGGAAGCCCTGTAGGGGATGTAACGGATGTAATATCAAATCCGGTAGCATCGGAATAATATATTTCAATTATGTAGTGCGAGCGTCTCGCTCGCGATTGGTTCGCGAGCGAGACGCTCGCACTATATAACTCCGATGCACCCGGAAACGATATAACGGATGGAAGGAAGAGCGAACAGGAAAGATTTTCCCCCTCTCCCCCTCTCCCCCTCTTCTTCACGCGTTGGGTTTGAGATAAGCAATTGCCGATCGCGAGATCAGAATTTGTGTTTCTGAGGCATCGAGGAGGCAAATGCAGCTATGATCCTGCCAAAAAATTCTGCCGGCTAACAAGTCGCCAGTCATCAGTTTGATCTCTAACTGTTCTTTGTCTTTGATGTAGCTTTGTATTAAGCGAACGCTGGGCAATCCGGTCTCAAATTCAGACATACTGGGAAATGGGTAAATTGGTTATTAGTCATTAATCATTAGTCATTAGTCATCGGTCATTAGTGCTGTCCCCGATCGCGAACAGCATTAGTCATTTTTTTGCTATCAACTGTCAACTGCTTGCGGGTTCGCGTAGACGAAGGGTCAACTGCTTTACCCGATCGCCCTTCGGCTACGCGAGCGGATAAACGCAGTCGTTGGGTCAACTATTAACTGTCAACTGTCAACTGTCAACTGTCAACTGTCAACAGAGGTTTGTTTTTATGTCGATCGAGTTTGCGAAGTATCACGGACTGGGCAATGATTTTATTCTGATTGACAACCGCCACTCCTCAGAACCAGTTTTAACACCAGAACAAGCTGTGTCCATGTGCGATCGACATTTTGGGATCGGCGCAGACGGCGTGATTTTTGCTCTTCCGGGTCAAAACGGCACTGACTATACGATGCGGATTTTTAACTCCGACGGTTCGGAACCGGAAATGTGCGGCAACGGGATTCGCTGTTTGGCTAAGTTTATCGCCGATTTGGAAGGTGAGAAGGCAAAAACTGAGTATCGCATCCACACTCTGGCGGGTGTGATTAGCCCCGAATTGCGATCGGACGGTCAGGTTAAGGTGGATATGGGACTTCCCCGGTTGCTGGCTGCGGAAATTCCGACAACTTTGGCGGCGCCAGATGCCAAAGTGATAGATGTGCCGATCGAAGTTGCTGATAAATCTTGGTCTGTTACCTGTGTCAGCATGGGAAATCCTCACTGCATTACGTTTGTAGAAGATGTTTCGGCTGTGGCTTTGGAAACTCTCGGCCCTCAATTTGAACACCACCCAGCCTTCCCGCAGCGTATAAATACCGAATTTATTCAAGTGATACGACGGGACTACGTAAAAATGCGGGTGTGGGAAAGGGGCGCAGGTGTTACTCTAGCTTGTGGGACTGGTGCTTGTGCTGCTGTGGTGGCTGGGGTGTTGGTCGGAAAGTGCGATCGGACAACTGCTGTTGAACTCCCCGGTGGCGTTTTGGAAATCGAATGGGCAGAAGTTTCTGGGCGGATTTACATGACTGGGCCAGCACAGCGAGTATTTACTGGTTGTCAGTAGTCAGTTGACAGTTGTCAGTTGACAGTTGTCAGTTGACAGTTGACAGTTGACAGTTGACAGTTGACAGTTGACAGTTGACAGTTGACAGTTGACAGTTGACAGTTGTCATTGGTCATTGCTCAAAAGGAGTTTTTTGTGGAATTAACAAACAAGAAAAATTCTTAAATTCCAAATTTTTCTTTAATTCTTTAATTATCAAGAATGCTCAATGACTAATGCCTTGCGCCTTGTGAAGTCATATCAAATCCGGTAGCATCGGAATAATATATTTGAATGATGGAGCGTGCGAGCGTCTCACTCGGGAACCAATCGTTCGCTATGGACGCTTGCACTACATAATTCCGATGCAACCGAAAACGATATCATAGGCTGAAGACTAATGACTAATGACAACTGTCAACTGTCAACTGTCAACTGTCAACTATCAACTGACTAAGCCTGAATTCTCAAATCTAAAATCTAAAATTAAGTAGGTGGATGTGCATGGCTGGAGGTATTTATCTGATTCAGGACGACGACAGGCTGGTAGAAATGATGGAACAGCCCTACGACTCGGAAGACCAGTTACAAGACTTGCTTGTAACTTATCCTAATCTGATTGCCGGAGATCAAATCGATCGCGCGACGGCGCGGAAGTGGCTGTTAATTTCACGGGAATCAGTGCCCACCGATGAGGAAACTGCCGTCCAATGGTCGCTGGATCATTTGTTTCTCGACCAAAATGCAGTTCCTACTTTGGTGGATGTCAGGCGCACTCCTAATGCTGCACTCCGGCAAAAAGTTTTAGGTCAGTCGATCGACTATGCTGCTAATGCGTTGGTTTACTGGCCAATAGATTCAATTATTGCTCTGTTTGAAGCCAATTGTCGCGATCGGGGTCGCGATCCCGAACAGATTTTTGAAGAGTTTCTCGGTGCGGATGCTAATGAAGACCTATTTTGGCAGAAAGTTAAAACTAATTTGCAAGCCGGTAAAATTCGCTTAGTATTTGTAGCAGACGAGATTTCCGCTGAAATGCGCCGAGTTGTGGAATTTCTCAACGAACAAATGGACCCGCTTGAAGTTTTGGCCCTGGAAATTAAGCAATATGTAAGTGAAGATGGTTTGAAAACCTTGGTTCCCAGAGTTATCGGTCAGACAGCCGAAGCACAGCATAAAAAATCCAACGCAATGCGCGAAAGAAGGCGCTGGGATGAATCGTCATTTTTTGCGGAAATCAAAGCTAGACA
Organism: Microcoleus sp. PH2017_34_RAT_O_A; assembly: GCF_020737885.1. Taxonomy (NCBI): domain Bacteria; kingdom Bacillati; phylum Cyanobacteriota; class Cyanophyceae; order Oscillatoriales; family Microcoleaceae; genus Microcoleus; species Microcoleus sp. PH2017_34_RAT_O_A. The sequence continues at coordinate 59,135 of NZ_JAEQDD010000031.1, forward strand.
AGGCGCGGACGAGGCGCAAATGGCAAGAGCTATATACCTTTGGGCAAAAAGTCAAGAACCCGAAATTCAAATCCATTGGGGAACGGGGGACACCTACGGCGGTTTCGCCGCCGGGTTGCATCACAGAGGCAGAAAACCATATCAGTTATTCACTGTAGATATTGCTGGCAGAATGGAGATTTCTGCTGACAATTACGGTTCCCAACCGCCATTTAATGCAGAAAAAAATTGGCTGGAATTGAGAAATAAGCTAAGTTCGATCGGTCTTTCGCTACCTACAGAACCGGGCGAGAGAAGGTCGCCGAGTCTGGCTTTATCTACTTTGGAAGACGAATTTGCCCTCCAGCAAGTTATGGAAACGTTCAACTGGGCGATCGAGCAAATTAAAACGTTATAGTCATTGGGAATTGGGAATTGGGAATTGGGAATTGGGCATTGGGAATTGGGAATTGGGCATTTAAATTAGACATCTCCAATAATTCTTGTGGAACAAGCATCCTGCCTGTTCAAAACTGGCTTTTCTGGAGATGTCTATTGCATATTCAGGGCAGGCGGGACACCCCACAAGATTTTGAGTCTTTTTTGATATACAATTTAAATGCAGAGCAGCTTATCACCAACAACTAACCAATAACCAATAACCAGTAACCAGTAATTAATAGCGAATGTTTGCTTGTTTCAAACGGCGCAAAGCTTCTCCCAGTCGATCGCAATCTGCAATCAAACTAACCCTCACATATCCTTCACCACCAGGCCCAAAAGCATTACCAGGAGTCACAACAACACCCGTTTGCTGCAAAACATTCAGGGCAAAATCTGTCGAACTCATGCCCTGAGTGCAAGGAACCCAAAGATACATTGCAGCCAGAGGTTTAGGAATATTCCACCCCAATTCTGCCAATCCTGCAACCATAAAATCGCGGCGAGTGCGGTAGCGTTCCTGCACTTCGTGCAAGTAACTATCTGGTAATTGCAACGCTGTTTCTGCTGCTGCTTGCAAGGCAGAAAATATGCCGTAATCTAAGTTAGTTTTTAAAGTTCGCAAACCTTGAATGATCCGGCTGTTTCCAACTACAAAACCGACTCGCCAGCCGGCCATATTGTAGGTTTTTGACATGGTGTGAAATTCAACTCCGATTTCTTTGCCGCCGGGAATTTCTAATAAACTTGTCGGTTGATAGCCGTCAAAGGCTAATTCCGCATAACACAAATCGTGAACCAACAAAATTTGATGTTTGTGTGCGAAAGCAACAATATCTTTATAAAATTCGCGGGGGGCCGTTGCTCCGGTCGGATTGCTGGGATAATTAAAGTAGAGTATTTTGGCTTGTTCGGCTACGCTGTCGGGAATGGAACCTAAGTCAATTACCCAGTCATTCTCTGGTTTGAGGATGATGTTGTGAACTTTGGCACCGGCGATGATTGGGCCGCGAAATAATACGGGATAAGCGGGACTCGGTACTAATACTAAGTCGCCGGGATTGATATAGGCGATCGCAAAATGCGCTAAACCTTCTTTAGAACCCAATAAAGGTAATGCTTCCCCTTCTGGATCGAGTTCAACATTGTAGCGGCGGCTGTACCATTTGGTAATTGTACGGCGAAAACTGGCAGTTCCTTCAAAGGGCGGATAGCCGTGATTTGCAGGATTTTGGATAGCTGCGATGGCGGCTTCTACTACCGGTTGCGGAGTCGCACCGTCGGGGTTTCCCATTCCTAAGTCTATTAAATCTAGTCCTTGTTCGCGGGCGCGGGCTTTGAGTTCGTCGAGACGGGCAAATACGTAGGGCGGTAGTTTTTGCAACCTGTCAGCAGGGCTAATCCAATCCAAAGTCATTTTTTGTGTATCAGTTATTAGTTGTTTTTCGGGTTCGTAGTAAGGACTGAAGTCCTTTCTCACACAGTTTTTTAAGGACTAAAGTCCTTACTCCAAACTGTTTTAATTATTAATTTTTAATTGTCTCACAAGTTGTGCGGTAGAAAACATCGGATTTTGCCTGGTTAGTAGTAAGGATTTCAGTGCTTTCTAGGGCAACCTTTCAAGGACTAAAGTCCTTACTACAAACTTTTTTAATTCTTGATTTTCAATTCTCCCACAGGTGCGGTGGTAGAAACCATCGCTGCCATTAATTGTTCGGGAACAACTTTAAATGGCAGTCTGTGGATGTCCGAATTGGGATGGCAGGCTATTTCGGCGGCGCGCTGCAATTGTGTGAGGCTAACGTCTCCGAGTCCTAAGTTGTCTAAAGTTTGAGGCAATCCAATCTCGGCGTAGAATTTTAGCAGTTGCTGTCTGGCGGTTGCTGCTAGTTGATTGTTTTGCAGAATTTCTTCTAGCCGCAGTTGCACTAATATGCCGTAGGCAACTTTTTCGCCGTGCAATGTGCCGTGACTTGCTAATAGATGAGTTAGGCCGTTGTGGACGGCGTGGGCGGCAACGGTGCGACACCCGGCCCCGCCAATTCCGCCGATTACTCCTGCTAGCAATACGGTGGCGTCTGTGACTTCTTGCCAGGTTTCGCTACCTGGTTCTTTGAGGGCGGCGGCTGCTTTTTGGAACAGGATATCGCGCAGGATTCTAGCTTGTTGGACGGCAGAAATTATCAGAGTTTGTTCTGAGTGTCCGCTGCTGACTGATGCTTCGTACCATTTGGCGATCGCATCTCCAATTCCTGCTACTAATGTCCGCTGCGGTGCTGTTTGAATTAAGCCGTAGTCCAGTATTAACAAATCGGGACATCTGGCTAATGTGACATCGTATTGGAACGCACCTTGTTCGGAATAAATGTTAGAAAGTGCTGTCCAAGCGGCGCAGGTGGCTGCTGATGTGGGGATGGTGACGATCGCCATTTTGCACTGATGGGCGAGGAGTTTGGCTGCATCCAAGGCTTTGCCGCCGCCGACGCCGATGATGAAGTCGGCTTTGTGGGTTTGGACGGCTGCGCGGAGGGTTTCGAGGCTGGTTTCGCTGCAATCCTTGCCGTAGGCTGTTTGCGCGGATTGTAGGGGCGATGCCCCCTGGCTCGCCCTGCCTTCGAGGATTGGTTGCAGGTAGGGTTGGGCGGCGGCGAGGGAGTTGCTACCGCCGACTATTAGGGGCCGCTTTCCGAAACGGGCGATCGCATTTCCGGCTTGTGATAGAGCGTTTTGACCGCGCAATACACAGGCGGGAGCAATTGTCAAGGAATAAATTGCAGTAGGGGTGGCGGTTTTGGTGCTTTGGGTGTGAGTCATCGAACCACTGGATAAGTGACGGGAAGGTTGACGCTTTGCAGGATTGCTGGATTTTATAGGATAACTCTAACTCGTGTTGAGCAACATGGTAACTTTTGTAAAGTTTTTATTAAGTATTGTGGTTGGGCATGGGCTGGGGGGGGTTGTAAGGGCGATCGGTATAATGAATGTACAGCACGGCGAGAATAAAACCTATGACTCAAAGTTTTCAAGACTTATCCACACAACAATTCGCTGATTTATCGGTGTTTCCTGGGACAAGTTGGGTGGTATTAGCTGAGCCTGTGCCGCAAGGATCGATTCATCGCTTGAAGATGAAGCAAGGTACAATTATTCCAGTTCATACTCATCCGGCTGATGAGTATGTATTCGTCGTTTCGGGTAGTCTTAAAACGGGCGATCGGGTGTGTGAAGCGGGATGCTTTTGGACAACCCCAAAAGGAACAAGACAAGGAGCGCATGAAGCGTTAACCGATGTAGAGTTAATCACTATTCGGCTGGGAGCAATGGGAGAATTTGAAGGAACATAACTTAGGATGAATGGATAGCTATGCAGCTAAATATCGCTAGTATATCGATATTGAGTTCTCCTAAGATATGACATTAAATTGCAGCGCAATTCCAAAAACATGGCAGTGAGCAAACCTACTATTCTGTCGATCGCTCTTTTATTAGTGCTAGGAAGTTCAATTTTCCTAAATATTCTGCTTTTGGGTCGAGCCAAACAGTATTATCGCGAACTCAATCAAACTCGTTTAGATCCTCTGGGATTGAACAACCATCCGATCGATGCCCAGCCAGTTACTAATACCAAGCAAACCCGTGTGGTTTTCTTTGGTGACTCCAGGGCCGCCAGTTGGACATCACCGAATCTCGGTGAATATGAGTTTATTAACCGGGGAATTGGTTCTCAAACCTCTGTTCAGGCGATCGAGAGATTTGCCTGCCTATCATGTGAGTTCCTTAAAACCCAAAATCGTAATTATCCAAGTTGGTGTCAACGATCTGAAAACCATTCCCTTGTTTCCTGAAAGCAGAAATGCGATCGTTGCCAATTGTCAAGCAAATATTAAACGAATTGTCGAAGAATCTAAGAATCTAGGTGCAGTAGTAATCGTGACTACTATTTTCCCAGTCGGAGAAGTGCCACTAGAACGCAAGCCTTTTTGGTCTGATGATATAAGTCGGGCAATTAAAGAAGTCAATACTTACATCGCTACATTAGCTGGAGAGAAAATCATAGTGTTCGATACATTCCCTATTCTTGGCGATAGTCAGGGAATGATATTACCGAAATATAGAAGCGATGAACTACACTTGAACGAACAAGGGTATGAAATTCTCAATCAGAATTTGTCGCAACTGCTCAATACAATGGAACAGAAGAAAGTACAGAAATAGAAAATGTATAAAATTTCATTTTTGACACAGAAACAATATATTAGTTAATGAGAGCCACAAAAATATGCCATACAGTCAATTCACAACCATCAGCAAGGTTAAAGAAGCCTTCAATTTAACCACAGTAGAAGGAATCAGATTTCTCCCTAAAATTGCCCCCATCCAACCCAGTATTAGTCTGGCGGCAACTCTGGAAGAAACCTTGCCACTTGCTGTAGCTACAGGCAGCGAAAAAGCCAGATCGGAGCTAATTATTAGCCCTGTGCTTGTAGAGGTTCGCCGCATTGTCAACCGTCAAATTAGTCTGTTCTCTGGGGAAGATTTCAACGTAGACGAATCTCTGGGATTGAATGGACGCTGCGACTTTTTGATCAGTTGTTCCACAGAACAATTAGCAATTGAAGCACCCGCCATTATTATTGTAGAGGCAAAACAGGCAGATTTAAAAACAGGAATTGGTCAGTGTGTTGCAGAAATGGTGGCGGCACAGAAATTTAATGAAGCTAAACAAAAACCTTTACCTACCCTCTATGGTTGTGTTACTAATGGTCTCCAATGGCAATTTCTTCAGCTTATTGGAAACGAAGTAACCATCGACCTGAATATTTACTCCTTACCGCCAGTAGAGCAAATTTTGGGTTTTTTAGTTTGGATGGTAAGGTTTGAGAATTGAGATTTTTGACGGATAAATCAAATAGAGTTTTCAACTTGTGCAGAACTTTTTGCGAATCCTGCCAAAAAACAGTAAATACTGTTTACGAATTGCTCAATTATTTTGACTTAGGCTATTAGTTGCATTTAAACTTATTATCAAAATGGGAAAGAAGAAATCTCTTAATGCGAAACGGCTCAAAAGAAATCAGGTTCAGGAATTAATAGAATCTGAGGGAAGACTGCATGAGGAGTTTACAAAGTTCTTTGAGGAGACATATAGCACTGGATACAAGAATCAGCCTCAAATTTATGAGTTATCAAATGATAGATTTCTATTTGTTTTCGATCCCAAAGGATTTTCAATTCCTGGTAGAGGAGATATTTACTCTAAAGAATATTTTGTGAGGAAAATTCGATGGACACAGAAGGTGAGGGATGACTATGCTAATAACCGGGGTAATTCTGTAAGTCATTGGATATATTTTTCAAAAAACAAATTACAGCTTGTTAACAAGGTTGATGAATTGATTAATGAGTTAACAATTTATTTAGATATTTTGGATGAGGAGTTGGATTATTCATACAAAAGTTTAGACATTGTATCTAGCAAGGCTGAAAGTTATGGATTTGAAAAACTTCAAGCTGATTTATACGATAATCTAGTTGCCTATGTAGGAGAGGTTATACGACGCAGAGTAAAAGGTGATTGGGTTATTAGAGAAGATTATCCAGGTTGTGAATACCCTACTATTCAAGTGAATAATGGCGTACTTATGCCTATTAATGTGGTGTGGCAAGAGCTAGGTAGGCTTGAATCAATAAATCTACGGCAAGAAGCTGCTAATGAAATAAGACGATTTTCACTCAGATATCGGTAGATGTCAAATTTTACTAGATTTAGATATGTTGCGCTGCTTAACATTTATTTGATGTCTTTTGCGGCGCTGTTTTAATTAAGCCGTAGTCGAGTATCAATAAATCGGGACATCTGGCTAATGTGACATCGTAAGTGACTGGAAGGTTGACGCTTTGCAGGATTGCTGGATTTTAGAGGATAACTCTAACTCGTGTTGGGCAACATGGTAACTTTTGTAAAGTTTTTATTAAGTATTGTGGTTGGGCCTGGGTTGAGGGAGTTGTAAGGGCGATCGCTTTATCATTAAAATTGAGGCTTAACATACAAATCCCAAACTCGTTTCACTACTTCTGCATCTGCTTGAGAAATTTGTCCGATTTTCGCCAGCAACAAAGACTTTTCCAAACAATCTAATCTAGATAAACGCACTGTTGAAGCAATACGCAAACCGCTGGCTTGCCAATCATTAAGAAATACATCAGTTTGGCTGCGGGGTTTTGCAGAGGTGACGGCTGCTGCTACCACATCCTCGCCATCCAACCACAATAAAAGTATGGGACGTTTTTTAGAGCCTGCGCCACCTGTAAAGGGAATATTTGCTACCCAAAAATCACCCGATTCAATAGTCATCATAAAGTCCTTCGTCTTCGGGTGCGTAGCTGTTCAAAAAAGCCTCGTGGCTGCGAGTAATAGCTGAGTCAATTAAAGATTCTTCGCCATCAAGTACCGAAAACTCCGTTAATTCAGGATAAGTCAAAAAATCTTCGGCTGTAGCTGCTATATATGGTGCTAGTATTTTATGGCGTTCTGCGATCGGCAACCTAGCAATTTCTGTAAGTGAGAGCTTGAGAGTAGGTGCGGTTGTTGGCGAATTGTTAGACTCAGAACTTTCGCTGGATAACTGCTTTTTCTGTGACGCTTTTTGCACGAGGAATTGTACAAAGTCGAGGACTTCTTCTTGTTTCTCAGTTGGCAACTGTCGCAGATTCTCTAACACGGCTTGCTCAAAATTGATTGTTTCTGACATTTCAATTACCTTCCTTAAGCGTTGATCGGTTTATTTATCACGCAGCCAAGTTTTGTAGTTCCATGTTTGCAAATCACGCCGATCACAATTTCGATCGCTAAAATCCTATCCCATCAGCAGTTATATACAGTCATCCAGCATTTCATAATCATCCAAGCAATTAGAGGCTGTATTCATAAAACTTAGTAAACATCATCATGAGAGCCAAGAGTCAGCAGTAAAATCTCTGCTTCATCTGTATCTGAATTATGAACAAATTTAAACACAATTCGATTGCTATAGTCAATGGAACAAGACCATCTATCCGATAAATCTCCTTTGAGTTTATGAGTCCGTAAAGTAGGAGCAAATGGCTCTTCAGCAAGTTGTTGTAATGTTTGCTCAACTAAAGAGCGCAATTGCGGATTTTGGCGAACTAAACGCTTGAGCGCACGAGTAAAGGCTGAACTCCAAATTAAAGTTTTCACTCATCTAACTCCGCCATCAAGTCGGCAACTGTACCTCGACGCACATTGCCTATTTCATAATCTTTTTCTGACTCGGCAACTGCTTTCAATAGTTCATCGCGATGCTGTTGCTTAAGACGGTTTTGAATGATATCGATCAGCATATTCTGCTCTTCAGGCGAGAGAGCTTCTACGGTATCTATTGCTTTTTGAAAAATAGAAGTCTTTTCAGCTTGAGTCATGTTTAGGTTAAGGTTGCAATCAGTCTATTATAGCTTAACTTAATCGATGGGTGCATCTCAATTTGGGAAGGGCTTCGCCCCTACGAGTATATTTGCAAAAATGAGATGCACCCGGTCTATCCTGCCAAGCCAACTAACCATCGCCTTGAACCTCAATAGTATAACTGTAGCCCTGTTCAGTCAGAAACAGTTGGCGGTGTCGCGCAAAATCTTCCTCGCAAGTTTGTAGCGACACTAATGTATAAAAACTCGCAGTGTGTCCGTCAGATTTCGGGCGGAGAATTCGTCCGAGGCGCTGCGCTTCTTCTTGGCGAGAACCATATTTACCTGATACTTGAATTAACACATCGGCATCGGGTAAATCGACGGCAAAATTGCCCACGCGAGATAGAATTAATCCGGGAATCTCTTTGTGACGGAATGCTTCGTATAACCGATCGCGCTCAACCTGTTTTGTCTTCCCCGTAATCAGAGGTAATTGGGTAACTAGGGCGATCGCATCTAACTGTTCGAGATACTCACCAATAATTAAAATACGGTGTCCCGCCTCCTTTTGCAACAAACCTTGCACCACATCCAACTTACCCGGATTTTCCGCAGCAATCCGAAACTGACTGCGGCGCGGCGCTAGGGCATATTCCATTTTTTCTGCCTCATTTTGGGCGACGCGGATTTCGGTACAATTAGCTGTAGCAATAAATCCCTGTCCTTCCAATTCCCGCCAAGGTACGTCATAGCGCTTCGGGCCAATTAGCGTGAAAACATCGCCTTCTTTCCCGTCTTCGCGAATCAATGTCGCAGTTAAACCTAACCGCCGTCGCGCTTGTAAGTCGGCGGTAATCCGAAATATCGGTGCGGGTAATAGATGAACTTCATCATAGATAATCAGTCCCCAGGATTGCGCGTTAAATAACTCGAAGTGGGGGAATTCATCATCTTTAGTCGATCGATAACTGAGCATTTGGTAAGTCGAGAGAGTTACAGAAGCCGTTTTTTTGCTGTTGCTGCTGTACTCGGCGATCGCATCTTCAGTTAAACTCGTCTTGTCCAATATTTCCCTGCGCCACTGGTGCACCGAAGTCAAACTGCTGGTAAGAATCAGTGTCTTTTGCTGCACCAAACTCATCGCAATCATCCCCACAATCGTCTTACCAGCCCCGCACGGTAGGACGATCGTCCCACTGCCACCTCTAACCTCTCCGCCTTGATAGAATGCCTCTACGGCTTCCTTTTGATAGGCGCGCAAATTGAAGGGTAAGTCGCCTCCTAAAGTGCGATCGCGCAACGCAATCGCCAACTCGGCACCCTCGATATATCCAGCCAAATCTTCCGCCGGATAACCTACTGCTAGCAAAGCTTGTTTGAGTACACCGCGATTCCCCGCATCGACTTGAAAGCAAAGATCCGAAATCCGCTTACCTAACAGCGGTTTTACGCGATCGTCCCGCACTAACAACTCCGTCAGCGGGCGATCGACAATCCGCAGTTGTAAATTGGGATTTTCCGCATCAATCCTTTCAATTACCGTCAATCCGTAGCGCGTACCGAGTAGTTCAATTTCCTGCGCTACCGATTCGGGAATATCATATTTAGCATACTTTCGCAGCGCTGCGATCATCAATTCAACTAACATTCCCGCCGCCCTGGCATTCCACACACTCAAGGGCGTGATCCGATAGGTGTGGATGTGTTCGGGACTTTTGATTAATTCGGCAAAAGGTGCGATCGCTTCTCGTGCTAATTTCGCTGTAGGGGCGTGAACTTCTAGTAAAATTGAGCGATCGCTCTGCACGATTAAAGCATTTTCAGCAACATAACTCATAATTCACAGTTGACAGTTGATAGTTGACAGTTGACAGTTGGCAGTTGGCAGTTGACAGTTGGCAGTTGGCAGTTGACAGTTGGCAGTTGACAGTTGATAGTTGATAGTTGACAGTTGGCAGTTGACAGTTGATAGTTGATAGTTGATAGAAGGAAAAAATCCCTTCGAGTTCGATCAGGGTAAAAAGAGGGGAGAAGGAAGAAGGAAGAGAAATGTTTGGTTTATTTATTCCAGTCTATGTGAAAGGTGCGTCGCGATCGAGATTGTAGATCGCATTTAGGGATTTATCGCCAGCGACGCACCCTACAAATACTCTTGTGGGGGGGCAGGATGCTGCTCAAAGTCCCCCTTTTTAAGGGGGATTTAGGGGGATCTTGCCTCGGCTATAAACGAAAGATACAAAGGTTTTCGCGCGATTGTTGATACTCATAATATCAGGTGTATTATTTATCCGACTGGGGTAAGACATAACCCATTTGTCGCAGGGCGGTGCGAAATTTCGTTTCCTGGCCCAATGGAACCGCTAAAGTGCGATCGCCCGCCAACTGACAGAACTTTTTAGTACGGGAATCATTGGCAATCAGCAATGCTATATGGGCGGTAGTACATTCGATCAACCTGACACTACCTATATCTTGCACGCTATTCGATCGCTCTGTAACATCCGTCAGAAATTGTTGCACAGTTTGCGGCAGCGGTTCAATACTCCGGGCGTCCAAAAACTCTGTAAACTCGGCTAATGGATATCCGTTTTCAATGGCTACAAAGATTTTTGGGCGATCGAGTCGCCACACAACATCCGAAACTTTCTTAGTATAGATATCCAGGACGATCGCATCAGATGTCTCGACACCATCTCCCGCCGCAATAATTTCTAGATTCGGCAATACCCGCAGCGTTTGACGAACCTCAATTGCTGGCGGAATATACTTATCCGTCAAATCCAAACAATAAGCCCCCAAAGCCGTCAAGCGAAAATATACTAAGCCATCATAACGACTCAAGAATTCCAGATTGTCCGTTCCCCAAAGATAGTCATAATCGGATGGTATGAGTAACGGATCGACATATGCAACATCAATGATTCCCAAAGTAGCAGCATACTCAAACAAAAAACACCGCATATATCGTTCTTCCAGAATCCGCCAACTGTCGCCACTCAATTCTGATAAGTTTCCATACCCAGGTTCACCAATATACAGATAGTAAGGTTCCTCCGTCACCTCAAACCTATGGCCCGTTGCGACTAGATATTGGCTAAAGTCATGAAACATAACCCACTTACCCACAGGACATTCTGCGAGCACAGAGGCGATCGCATCTCTCCGCCACGTCACATCCGTAATGCCACCTGCACCCCTCCCAGTTTGTCCTTTGATCGCATCAATGCGGCGAAATTCATCAAAGACTTTTGTCTTTAACCAGCGCTTCCATGCTGTCTGTAAACCTTTGGCGGGTGATTCTTGTAAAGCTTTCAGTCCCGCTTTCGTCAAAACTAGCTTTTTGCCCGATCGTTCCGCGAACTTGCTCCCTTGCGCTATCATTATCCAAGCAAAGGGCTTGATGCTACCGATTTCAGCGAATACTTCATCATCGTAGTCGCTATCCTTGGCTAGGCTAATTTGACGCTGTTCCTCATTATAAAAATCACCGCCTTGCAATATAGAGGCGATCGCCTTTACACTTCCAGCAGTAGGTAAAGCAGTTTTATCGCTAACCGCAACTTTACCCGACTGAATCAGACGCAAAACGGCTGCAAAATCCTTTGTAGCTGCCAACTGTGTTTCACAAGAAGCCAAGGGAATATCGTATTCTTCTGTCTCCTTTTTTTCTGTACTATAGTTATATCTTTGAACGCGGAGTTTCACATGATTTCCTACTGTTTCACCAGCATCATCTAACGTGGCTTCTTTTGGTTCTGGAACGAATTTGAGCAATTCTTCTTCTAAATCGTAGGGTATCTGCCTGCCATAAATAAACAAGCATAGCAGAGATGGTTCTCTGTTAGTTCCATAGCGATCGCTTGTTCCAAAATTTGCTGGTTCTCCGTATTTTGCGCTAAATATCTCAGGAAAATAAATACCATCCTCCCCATGTATAACTTCAGATACAGCCGCTTTTTGAAGGTTGTCTAATTTCGCCCACACCTTCCGAAGGTTCTCTCCCAGCAATTGCGATCTAATGCCATCAACCAGATCTGCTTTACGGGTTAATTTACGAGGATCTGGTAATAATGCTTTGAGCTTTTTTAAATCGTCAACAATTATTCCTTCGAGTGCCTGTTGGAGGCTAACAAGGTTATTTATGGTTTGGTAACGCGACATAATATTTGACAATGCGCCCGCTTCAAAATTGTTTTTGCAACCCAAATATAACAACTTTACGGGATGCAAAGCTTGAACTTTTGTTACAAAATCCAGAAATTTGGTTAAACAGTTACGGTACGATGAACCGGAACGGTGTATAGATTATTTGTTTTAAATTTTAATGGAATATTTACCACCCTAAAATTACCCGGTTCAACAGTAGTCGGGTGCGTCGCCATTAACAATCCCTCAAAAAAAATGGACAATCTCAAAGCGACGCACCTTAGACTTCTTGCAAAAGTCCTTTTAATCAAATTTTCGGACGGACTCTGGGCACCATCCCACAAGTCAATCGATTTTAGATTTTAGATTTTAGATTTTAGATTGACCCCACGGATAAATTTGGGGGAAGAGAGGATTTTAGATTTTCGATTTGGGATTGATTCCCCTCAAAAAAATGGACAATCTCAAAGGGACGCACCTTATAAACTGAGCCTCTTATCAGCAAAACGAACAATTATATTGTATGGTTTGTTTGGTCCACCCAATGTGTAACGTGCGTCGCCATGAGATATGGCGTGAAATTTAGGGATTGTTCTCGTGCGACACACCCTACGACTAACTGAAACCATTGCCGACAAAGGAGTTTTTATGTAATTAATTTTGTGTGGTTACTTACTCGATCGACACTGACATATTGTAACTTGCACCTCCTCTTTCTGTACCGACAGCTATTTCATAGTCTCCTGTTTGGCTCAATTCTCCAGACCAGTTTTTTGATTCTTTAACTATCGTCTTTGTATTTGGGTCTATGATGTTAAAAACAGCATTTTTTTCAAGGGATTGGATCTCGATCTTCATCTTTTGCCCTTTTTTAGCTTTAATCAAATAAGTATTAACAGTGCCGCGCGCTACTCCTCCTTTGATTTCCGCTGAATTAGTACCTTTTTTGAACTGGATTCGCTGCTGAACCTTAGCCATTAAAACGGCAGGTTTTTCGGAAGTTGCTGGGGAGGAAACCATGCTGGATATGGCTTTTACTGAAGCTGGAAAAATCAGGGATGCACTTAAGCCGATCGTCAAAATATTGAGCGGGAATTTGAAACTTTTTGCTGGTGTTCTCATGGGAGTTTAACAGTAAGAGTGAAATTTGTTTACTTGTAGGATTATAGCTGACTGGGGCTGTGTGCGCGCGATCGCCCTTACCGCCAACTTGATTGGAGAGGGAACCCCGAGATGTGAGATAATTCTAGGCGATCGCAACTTACCAGAAAGAATTGGTTGAAAGTCGTAACCCCGATCGGGAGAAATAAAAATCAGACTATTCATTACTCCAATCCTCTTCCTTCTAGGTAGAGGTCGCTCTCAAACTGTCAACTGTCAACTGTCAACTGTCAACTGTCAACTGTTGAAGCATTACTGCACAGTCGCCAGCGGGTGCGGTACAGTAAAAACACCCGCAGCGTGGTGTTACCCAAAAAATTGTACACTTCCTAATTATCACAAACCAGACGATATGACTCAACAGCCAACCATCACCTACCGCACCGAAAGCGACTCGATGGGAGACAAACAAATCCCATCTACTGTTTACTACGGCATCCAAACTCTGCGCGCCGTTGAAAATTTTCCAATTAGCGGTATCAAGCCTTTATCAACTTACGTCGATGCTTGCGTTTTAATTAAAAAAGCTGCCGCCATAGCTAACGGTAAACTCGGCTGCATTCCTGAAGATATCAGCACAGCACTGATTAAAGCTGCTGATGAAGTTTTAGCAGGAAATTTGCGCGATCAATTTGTCGTTGATGTCTACCAAGCAGGTGCCGGAACTTCTCACCACATGAACGTCAATGAAGTTCTTTCCAATCGCGCTTTGGAAATTATGGGCGATGAAAAAGGTAACTACAAGCGCGTTAGTCCCAACGATCACGTAAACTACGGTCAATCAACCAATGATGTGATTCCAACTGCAATTCGGATTGGCGGATTGTTGGCTTTGGAAAAAACTTTGTTCCCGGCTTTGTCGCAGGCGATCGCATCCCTGGACAAAAAAGCCGTAGAATTCCACAATATCGTCAAATCCGGCCGCACTCACCTGCAAGATGCCGTCCCGGTGCGACTCGGCGAAACCTTCCGCGCTTGGGCACAGATTCTTAGAGAGCACAGCGCCAGAATTACCACTGCTTCCGGCGATTTGACATCCTTGGGATTGGGCGGAAGTGCCGCAGGAACTGGCTTAAATACTCACCCAGAATACTGCGAAAAAGTCGCTCAAATTCTTTCGGAATTAATCCAAAAACCTCTGAAACCAGCACCGCATTTAATGGCAGCAATGCAGAGTATGGCGCCGTTTGTCAATGTCTCCGGCGCCATCCGAAATCTCGCTCAGGATTGCGTTAAAATGTCCCACGACTTGCGTTTGATGGATTCCGGGCCAAAAACAGGTTTCAAGGAAATTCAACTGCCTCCCGTGCAACCTGGTTCCTCAATTATGCCTGGGAAATACAATCCGGTGATGGCAGAAATGACATCGATGGTGTGTTTTCAAGTCATGGGTTACGATAGCGCGATCGCCCTTTGTGCCCAAGCAGGACAATTAGAATTGAACGTAATGATGCCCCTAATCGCCTACAATCTAATTCACAGCATCGAAATTTTGGGCAACACCATCAGCGCCCTAACAACCAAATGCCTCGACAAAATTGAAGCCAATGGCGATCGATGTCTCGCCTACGCAGAAGGCAGTCTCGCCCTCGTTACCGCCCTCAATACTCACATCGGCTATCTCAACGCCGCCGCCGTCGCCAAAGAATCTCTCGAAACCGGCAAATCTTTGCGGCAAATTGTGCTGGAACGCGGTTTAATGAATGCAGAAGACTTGGCAACAGTTCTCGATTTGGAGAAAATGAGTGCGATGCCAGAAAACCGGGCGGTTGAAACCGCGTCTATAAAAACAAAACCCTTCTAGTGCGGGTTGAAGGCCGGGCGGTTAAAATTAAATTATTTTCTTTACACCACGCAGGTGGACTTCGTTTGTGTAGACGCGGTTTCAACCGTACGTCCTATCTAACGCCTAGGTTTCTTTAGACGCGGTTTCAACCGCCATCTTAATCTTTTCAACTCTAAAGTTTGGGAGCAATATTTATGCGCGCAGGTTCCTTTGGCAAAGTAACTCAAGATAAAGAGAACACCACTCAAGTGACATTTCATTATGTGGAAGGTCACACGGAAACCTTTACTATTCCGATGCCTGCACAAGATTTTCAAGAGGAAGTGCTGAATTTGTTAAATCAACCTTGGTTGACTTTTCATCTAGTCGATCAAACGGTTTTTATCTGCACGGCCCGATTGGTGAAAGTGGAAGTTAAACCTGCTATCCCAGAACTTCAAGGTCAAGGAATTTTCCCTAACTCCCTGCGAGTTAGTACCATGCAGCGGGCTGCTTCTGGCAGATTGCCGATGTCTACTTAAACTTGGTTGATGGTAATGGGTAATTGGTAATGGGTAATTGGTAATGGGTAATTGGTAATTGGTAATTGGTAATTGGTAATTGGTAATGGGTAATTGGTAATCACGAAGTGTAAAAATACTAATAATCCATTTCTCCTGCCAATTCCCGATCGCCAAATCCCAAATCCCAATTCCCAATTCCCGATTCCCAGAAACAATTAGTTTAAAGCCTCTCCCCGATCGGGAGAAATTAAAATAACACGATTCATTACTCCAATCCTCTTCCTTCTTTTATCAACTGTCAACTGTCAAGTGTCAACTGTCAACTGAATGATTATGTCTTCTGTTAGTTTAATTCGGGCCAATTCATACGATCGCCAAAAGCTACAAAAATCTTTAGAAAACCTGCTCGCACCCTTGGGCGGAATCTCAGCTTTTGTCAAATCGGGCGATCGTGTTTTACTCAAACCCAACCTCCTCACAGGTGCTCGCCCTACCAAAGAATGCGTCACCCGCCCAGAATTAGTTTACTGCGTGGCGAAAATGGTCATCGAAGCAGGTGGTAAACCGTTTTTAGGAGACAGTCCGGCTTTTGGTAGCGCCATGGGTGTCGCCAAAGCCAACGGTTATTTGCCACTGTTGGCAGAACTAAATTTGCCCGTAGTAGAGTTTCAAGGAAAACGTTACAAAACAGTCAGCCAAGATTTCAATCATCTCCGACTTTGCAAAGAAGCAATGGAAGCGGATGTGGTGATTAATCTGCCCAAACTCAAATCTCACGTTCAATTAACCGTCACAATGGGCGTCAAAAACTTGTTCGGCTGCGTGCCCGGGAAAATGAAGGCTTGGTGGCACATGGAAGCCGGCAAAGATAGCGCCAGATTCGGTCAAATGCTGGTAGAAACTGCCCGGACAATTAACCCAAATTTGACGATTTTGGATGGCATTATCGGTCACGAAGGTAACGGGCCCAGCGGCGGCGAACCTAAGTTTTTAGGAATTTTGGGCGCCTCCAGTGATGTGTTTGCTTTGGATCGAACTTTAGTGGAAATTATTAATGTCGATCCAGCAATGGTTCCGACTGTAGCTGCGGCGATGAGATTGGGACTGTGCTCGAATTTGGAGGAACTCGATTTTCCACTGTTGCGCCCGGAAACTCTCAAGGTTTTCGATTGGAAATTGCCGGAAAATATGATGCCGATCGACTTTGGGATGCCTCGGGTGATTAAGTCAGTGTTCAAGCACCTTTATATCCGCTTTATCAAAGAAAATAAGGGAACAAGTGTGTTTTTATCGA
Organism: Microcoleus sp. PH2017_34_RAT_O_A; assembly: GCF_020737885.1. NCBI lineage: Bacteria > Bacillati > Cyanobacteriota > Cyanophyceae > Oscillatoriales > Microcoleaceae > Microcoleus > Microcoleus sp. PH2017_34_RAT_O_A. The sequence goes on from NZ_JAEQDD010000031.1 coordinate 75,870, forward strand.
ACAAGTGACAAAGCAAGTTACAATAATTTCGACATTTTTGGGCAGTGGCCCAAACCCTCATTCTACCGTTTAAATTTGAGCTGTCGAGAAAGCCCAAACCCTATCCCAGCCTGATTTCTGACTAAAACCTGTCCTGAGTATTGAAATTCAATGAGTTATCTTCAATAAGATGCTAAGCTAACAACCATGCCGGAGAAATCTGTTTCTGAATCCTCATAATTTTAGGGTAATCATCTACTGTGTATCAGAACACACAATTTTCAACTGCGATAACTGATTTCATGATGTAAACTGCGACTCCGGTGGTTATCAGTACATCAAGTCTGTAAAATAAGGAGAACTCCAATGCAAACTCAGAAGCCCTTAAGTCCTACTGTAGTTTCCCTTATATCGGGACAGAGTATGAAACCCTGGTTATTCATCCCGGGTGATTGGCGAAGACCTGCAAATAAAGAGTCATTTCAATTGTACTGGTGTCAAAAATCACAACTTGGATGCCTCCATCCTCTACCAGAACTAGACCAAATTGAGAGCTTCTACGACATCGACGATTACTATACTCACCATGCAGAATTTACCGACTCAGAAGCACCCTCTTCTATTTCCTTCTTCGATAAATTGCGAACCCATCTAGCTTGGCGTTTCGATAAGGGAGTAGATGTCACCACTCAATGGTGGAAACAGCAGTTCGGGACTTCTTCTTACTCGATACTAGAAATCGGTTGCGCCAATGGCAAACTGCTGGAAGACTTCAAATTGGATGGTCACAAAGTCTGGGGAGTAGAACCAGATAGACAAGCTTTGCGTTTCGCCGAGGAACGAAATCTTGATGTATATTATGGCACTGCTGAATCTTTGCCCCCGGAAATCACGTCGAGAAAATACGACATGATTATTATGAACCACGTACTGGAACATACCATAAATCCTGTACTGGCACTCCGCAATACCATGGAGTTGCTCGTGGACGGCGGCAAATTGGTGATGGAAGTACCAAATAACTCGTGTAGGGCGCTAAAAGAATCAGGGATTGCATGGCTCCATCTAGATGTGCCAAGGCATTTTTATTTCTTCACACCGGACAGTTTGCGCGCTATCTGCCAACAGGTGGGATTTGAGGTGATTTCTACCGAGTTTAATGGCTACTATCGCCTATTTACTAACGGTTGGATCGATGATGAAAGAAAAATTTTGAATGCGCTCGATTCAAGGCAATCTCCTGGGATGGTAAAGCCCAAAGCAAACAGTAAACTCCAAGCTTGGAAGTTACTACTGAAAACATTTCTGGCTCCCGACGAGAAAAAATACGATTCAGTCAGAATTGTTGTACAAAAGTCATAGTAAGAGCGAAGGAAGGGAAATAAGGCTTTGAGAATTTCTTATTACCTTGAGAATTTCAGAAGCGAGGCTTCCCATTACCTAAGACAGAACTTACGCATGACGGACGGGTGCATCTAACTTGGGCAATTACGTCTTTTTTGCCTTAGTGCTACTTTCCCCACATAGCAAAGCTTCTATAAAGCTATCGCAAGCGATGTGGCACTATTCAAGCAAACTGAGATGCTACCCTGACTCACCAGCTCTGCATACGGTGTGAAACTCCGGGTGGTTTCCTCAAATATTGTCGGTGCGTCGCTCCTATGAGATTTTCGATCTTTTTTGGGTACAATAAGGTGGATGAGACAATCTGCATGAAAAAATTAGGAGTCTCGATTTGTTTAGGGCAGCCAGCGGGGGCGGAATCCTTTTAAAGGCAAGTCTTCGGGTGATGGAGAATTATTAGTAGATGCCGGTGGGTTTTTTAAGTTTAAAAGTATGAGAGTTGAAGAGGCGATCGCATTTCCGCCATCTGTTCTCAAATCTCCTGCGACTGGTTCCGATTTCTTGACAACTAGCCGATCTAACAGCAATTCTAACCCATCGGGCGACAAGCTCATTTTTGTCTCCACTTGGTCGGGCAAAACTAACAGCGGTTTTACTGCAAATGTCTGCAAATTAATTGCTTCTAGGGTGAGTTGCTCGGAAAAATCTTTTCCGGGCTGGCGCCTGGTTAACAAGCAGTAAAGCTGAGGATTTCTGGGATCAAACTGACAGTTGAGGAATTCTCCGGCGGTGCGGATCAATTCTTTTTGCAATCCCTGGTTGGTTACTAAAAAGATTGACTGCGTAAAATCGCTATTGTACTTGAGCATTGCCGATTCTCTGCCGTCGGGAGTGAAGCTGAACACTCTCCGAAAAGATGGTATGAACTCTAAAGGTTTGACGTTTGGTGTGAGGGATAAAATGGCGATCCCGTCTGCTTGGGGATTGGCTAAAGTTGCGCTGTCTGGGGCGATCGCAAATTCTCCAGCGGGATGACTTAACAACCGCTGCGGCACCGCCGAAGTGGACGACGATCGCACTACCCACAAACCAATGTCCTCTGCATTGCCCCTCTTTGCCCGCTGAATCGCGATCGTCTTGCCGTCAGCAGACAGATCGAATTTGAGATTTTCATAGTCTTGATTGCCTAAAATCTGCTGAATGCTGCCAGGTTTTTGAGCCGGATCGGAACTTCTGCCTGTAGTGACGGCATACAAGGATTGTTCGTACAAACCAGGCTGATATTTTGACCATTCGCTAGCAGAAAATAAAATGCGATCGCCCGCTGGGTAAATTCTATAATCTTTAATTACTAAATTTTCAGGAGTGAGGATGATTTTTTGTTTGCGGGTGAGATTGTAAAGAATTAACCGCCCTTTTTCTGAGGCTTCTGTGCCAGTGTAAACAAAAGCGCGATCGGGCGTGCTAAATTGACTGACAAACGGTGCGATCGCATTTCCTTGTTTGTCAGAACCTAGTTTTTCCCGCGCTTGTTGCAATGAAATTGTATAAGTGCGATCGTACTGGGGAGGCGCGATCAAAGTATATACTAGCCGTCGCCCCGACCAACTAATTTTTCCCGGCAAAGGTGGCTCGACGTGCAGGTTTGCTTCAACGCTTGCACGATCCATCTGGCGGCTGAAAGTCAGGACAAAAGCCGTATCTCTCGCCCCTACTTGTTTGTTTTCCCAGCTAAAATCGCGCACTTTCGGTAAAGATCGATCGCCCAGAGCAAGCAAAAACCCGATCGCGAAACTCAGCAATACCATCAATGATACAGCCGTGCGGTCGATCGGCTCGAATCTTGTTAATTTTCCCACAAACATACCAGAGTTTGAATTTAGACTAGACTAATTGCCAAACTTGTTTCAATACAAACAAGCAATCTCAAATAAAAAGTTAAATTTTATCCGATGGCTCAAATCAGTCTGTTAAACTAATGTCTTTCCCCTCTACAGGAAAGTTATCGTGAACAAAAACCTACTAACTTTGCTCGGCTGCTCCGGTTCTGTAGCCTTAACGATCTTAGCGGTAAATCCCGCTAATGCTAGCACCCGAATTTCCCCAAATCCCAGCATTGAGCGCAATGGCGAAATATCAGCCAATCCAGACATAAATCAAGACGAAACTCAATCCTCGCTGCCAGAAATCAACTCTGACAAAATAGGAGACCTCGCCCTCATAACTTCAGGCTGCAACTGTGCTGGCTGTCGAGTTCAAGTCCCCCAAACGATCGAACAATGACGGCTGCTAGTTCCTCAGCAATCTAAATAGCAAGTTACAAAGCAAGCAAAACAAAAATCACAGAAAACAACCCATTAATTCTCGATTTAAATAGTCACAAGTTTAAAGTTGCCAGTTAAAATAATTATTTATTATTTCTACTTTCGGCTTGTGGCTTTTTATTAGTCAAAACTGACTATTTACAACACAATAGATAAAATTCAACCATACAATACTTCTTCCACAGGCGGCGTGGCGTCTTTGGGGTCGAACTCTTTTAATTTGAAAGCTTGCAGCAAAAACAGCCAGATATAAAGCGGATTTAACAAAACATACCGCTTCCAGAGGCGTCGGGGTTCCTTCATGAACCTAAACAGCCATTCCAAACCCATCTTACCTAAAATCTCAGGAGATTTAGCCAAATTTCCCGCATGAAAATCGTAGGCTGCACCTACAGCAATCAGTGGCATTGATATGTCATCCCGGTATTCGTAAGCCCAGACTTCTTGTCGCGGACAGCCCAAACCTACAAAAGTAATGGCTGCACCGCTGTTGCGAATTTGCAGCGCAATTTCCTTTTTCTCTTCCGGCGAAACGTGCCTAAATTTAGAAGGCTGAGTTCCAGCAATAATTAACTTGGGATAAAGTTGGCAGAGATTGCGAGACAAAGCCTCCAGTACAGAAGCTTTAGAGCCGTACAAATAGATAGATAATCCTTCTTCGGCCGCACGTTCGCAGATTTCTAACATCGCATTCGGCCCGCAAACTCGATCGGGCAATCCCGTATTGTAGAGCAAATTTAACGCCCACCTTACCGGTTGTCCATCCGGCAATACTAAGTCAATGTGATTGAGCCGATAGCGGTGAGTGCTGTCAAGAACCCCTGTCATTACCCCGTGCACCGCTAGAGCCGAAACTGAAAGTGGTTTTCCGGCCTTGGCTGCCGCAATAATTTTGCTGACAGCCGCTTCATAATTCAGGGCATTTACTAATATGCCTAGTACATTCTTTTTCCCGAGATCGATCATAGAACACCTCTGTAAGCCAACAGCCGTTACAGTCATAAATCTCCTGTAGGATTTGTTTAACGTTGTATTCAATCTTTACCAAAAATGCCAGCCCATTATTTTTGTCCCGCTCAATTCTGCGCCCCTTCTTTCAGCCAGCGCTCGCGGTTACAGTCATAAATCTCCTGTAGGATTTGTTTGACGTTATATTTCATTTTCCAGTCAGGATAGTGGCTGGAAAATTTTGAGTTGTCGCTAATCCACCAAATGTGATCGCCAATGCGATTCCCTTCTGCATATGTCCAATTAAATTTGCGTTCAGCAATTGCCTCACACATCTGGATGGCTTCTAACATCGAACAATTGCTATATCTGCCTCCTCCTGTATTATAAACCTGGGCGCTTCTGGGAGCTTTATAAAATTCATAAAAAGCAGAAATTAAATCAGCACTGTGAATGTTGTCGCGGACTTGCTTGCCTTTGTACCCAAACACGGTGTAGGGAGTTCCTGTCACGGCGCACTTCATCAAGTAGGCGAGAAATCCGTGTAATTGAGCTCCCGAATGATTGGGCCCAGTCAGACAGCCACCCCTAAAACAAGCCGTATTCATATTAAAATAACGACCGTATTCTTGAACTAAAATATCAGCGGACACCTTAGACGCACCAAACAAACTGTGCAGGCACTGATCGATTGACATATCTTCCCGAATCCCACCTTCGTAAGTGTGACCTGGTTCAATTTCCCACCTGTGTTCTAATTCAATTAAAGGTAATTTGTTGGGCGTATCGCCGTATACTTTGTTGGTAGAAGTAAAAATGAAAACGGCTTTGGGACAGTACAAGCGAGTTACTTCTAAAAGATTGAGAGTACCGTTAGCGTTGACGGTAAAATCTATTTTAGGAGCGCGGGCAGCCCAATCGTGGCTGGGTTGGGCTGCTGTGTGAATTACTAACTCGATCGACTCGCCATACCGCTGAAAGATATTGGTAATCGCTTCATAGTCGCGAATGTCCACATCTAAATGGTAATACTTTGTTCCCAGTGATTTTTCGAGTTGTTGGCGGTTCCAATTAGTAGAACCATCAGCACCAAAAAAGAACTGGCGCATATTGTTGTCGATGCCAACGATGTCGAAACCTTGTTGGGCAAAGAATTTACAAGCCTCAGATCCAATTAAACCCGCCGCTCCAGTAATAATTGCAACGCTCACGTTTCACCGCCTAAAAAATATAGTTTTCTTTGTTTTGTGCGATCGCACAAATCAGAAGTTATCCTGATTTGCCTTGGAATACATCTTCGCACAATTCGGCGCACAATTCGGCAAAAAATTTACCTTTTATGTTCCAGTCATATATTTCCCGGACGCGCTTTTGACCGGCTCGACCCAAGCGATCTCGCAATTCACGATCGTGCGCTAAACACACTATAGCTTCTGCTAGACCTTTCGTCGAATTTTCGGGCTCGGTAGCCTTGACTTTAATGCCAGTTTGGGCCGTTACTTGAGTCGCAGGCCCACCTAAATCCAAACAAATCGTAGGACGCCCAATCCCCATGATTTCAGTACATACAAAACCTCCCGAGTCGTGCAAACTCGGATGGAGGAGAACATGAGACTCGCCCATTTTTGAAAGAGTTTCAGTACGCGATAAAGCTCCCCAAAAATATACTTTATTTGCCAGTCCCAATTCTGTTACCAAAGCTTCTAAACGCTTCCTTTCCGGGCCGTCTCCCACAATCCAGTATTCCGATTCTTCCACGTTTGCCTCCGCAAATGCACGGAGTCCCAAGTGCACTCCTTTCCAGTGTAATAGACGACCCACACTAATAAATCTAATTGGTCGATCGGGCGGGGTTGGAAATTTTTCTAGTTCCTCAATTTCCTGCTGGGACAAACCGACTTGCGAGAAAATTTTCACATTTTTTGCTTTGAGAAATCGCAGTCGGGCTGCTGTTTCTTCGGTAGTTGCTAGCGCGATCGCACTGCGACGCGCCGTCAGCCCCACAAACGGATCGCGTTCTCCTACGCTTTGAGCCAATGCTCGCAGTGTTTCATAAATTCTGCCCCGGCGGCTAAAATCTTGCCAAAAAGGCTTTGGTGCTGCTTCTGCACCCCCGACAGGCCCCCAAATAAAAGGATGCGGCAACAGCGCCAGGAAACTTGGTGACCAATGTTTGACATAAGTTACGTGGTGTACTATGTCAAAACCGATTTCGCGATCGAGCTTTCGAGCGATAAAATAAGCCCAGATTTGCCACAGATAGTAGTGAAGTTGCAGCAATCCTTGTTTTCCTTTCCAATCTTCGCTCCACCCAAACGGATCGAAATAAACAAAGTGCAGGTTGGGCACTGGATTGCGTTCTAGTTCTGCTTCAATGTACGATCGACAAAACGTCCGAGTAAATACCCAACTTTCGTGATGTTTAGCAGATTGGATAACAGTATTCCATCCCACTCCCTCTTCAGATCCTAGATTTGGTTCGCAAGCAAAGGCAGATAATAAAACTTTCATAGGTAATTGGGAATAGGGAATAGGGAATAGGGAATAGGGAATAGGGCATTGGGAATTGGGAATTGGGAATTGGGAATTGGGAATTGGGAATTGGGAATTGGGAATTGGGAATTGGGAATTGGGAATTGGGAATTGGGAATTGGGAAAAGTTATTGGTAATAAATAACCAATAACCAATAACTAACAACTAACAACTAACAACTAACAACTGTCAACTGTCAACTGTCAACTGTCAACTGTCAACCGTCAACCGTCAACTGACTTCATCAAAAAAGATGTAACTTCGACATAAGCTTTAGCTGCTGTTTCAGGAGATTTTTGAGAAATTAGCTGTCGCGAACACTCTCCCATCGATTCAATCAAATTAGGATTGTCTATGAGAATCTGCATTTTTTCTGCCAACTCCTTGGCATTGTTAGGGTCAAAAATATAACCGTTTTCCCCAGACGCAATTAACTCACAGGAAGCTGCACCGTTAGAACACAATACCGGTTTCCCAAACACCATTGCTTCCGGTACAACCATACCCCAGACATCCTCAAAAGTAGGAAAAACAAAAATATCAGCAAGCTGAAAATAAGCTCCCAAACTTCCGTAGTCAACCCATCCCACCCAGTTTACTTGCTCGGGGAAATCTTGCTCTTTAATAAAAGCTTCCAACTCCTCTCGCTGGTCGCCCTTGCCAACAATTAGTAAAGTATAATCAGAATATCCTTGCTTTTTGAGAAGGGCACAAGCTTCTAACAGCGTCTTAATTCCTTTTCTAGCTGTGATCCGTCCCACATATAAAAAAACTGGGTGTTTGAGATCTAAATTTAGTGGCTTGGTTGTGACCAAAGGTTTCAGCAGCGTTTCCGCATCTGGAACTAAATAAGTTCTCGTAAAAACTTGCTCTTGGGGTGCATGGAGAACTTCCACCAAATATCTTTTTCCAGCTTGGCTGTTAGAAACAAAAGCATCGGCAAACTTAGCTAAAATGCGTCTGGCGAATGTCCGAAAACTCGAATCTCGAAAATCTGTGTTTGGCGAACTCCCGTCATAAATAATTGCAACTCGCCATTGACAAAGCGGTTTGAGGAGAATTACCAAGACAGTCCACAAAGAAAAAGCTTGAGGAAAAACTACTTGTGGCCTAAATTTGAGCAAGTGACCGATGATGCTAGGCGACACTGCGATGAAACCGCGATCGTATCCTGTTTCGATCTTTTCTGTCTCGACAAATTTAGTCTCCCCTACCAATTTAATTGCTGATGCTCCCGGTAGCGTCGGATCGAACCCAGACCAAACGCGACCAGTATAAAACACAGTATTTTTATATACTTTTGTAAATTCTCTTAATACAGGCTGCCAATATGCGCCCAATTCTACTTCTGGAACCAGCCAAGCGACGCGCAAATCATCTCTATCGACCATGCTATTCACCTTCAGTTTTGTTTTTATTGAATCCCAGCTTGCTTAAAACTGAAAACCAAACTAACCTTCTGTAAGGTAGCAACCAATATACTGGCCAGAATAAACCACCGTGACGGCGAGCAAAAACTTTCCACTCTTCCCAGGGTTGAAGGGTAGCATCTTTAAAAGCTAAACCCTTGGGTTGGTTCATTTTTTCCAAGCCTTCACTCATATTGGCAGCCGCTATTGTTGTTGATTGCGGATTGGGAGAACAGGTTCCTTGATAGCCTGGAGCTATCCAAACTGTACAGCCTTTTTGTCGGGCACGCAGACCGTATTCCCAATCTGATAGATAATGAATAAAGGCTGGATCGAGATTGCCAACCAGTTCAACCACGCTGCGGGGAATTAACACGCAGTTACCATTCATGCTGTCACAAGGCTGAGGTGCTTTTGTTGGCTGAAGGAAGCGAAATTTAAAGGGAAGTAATGGGGTAATCTTGACTATACCGCCGTATGTAAAATCACCGGTTTCTGGATCGCGAGTAGAGCCGGCAACGATCGCCTTTTTTTCTCCTTTTTTGATTAGCTCGCTACTGGTGGCGAGCAAGTCGTTGAAAGCTTCTGGTTCGAGTACGGTGTCGTCGTTGAGCCAGACATAGTAGTCTGGATCGTCTTTCATAGCTTCGCTGAAAGCAACCCGCATTCCTCCATTCCAAAATAAGTTACCATCTCCCGAAAAAATCTTGACGTGAGGGTATGTTTGCTGTATTACTTCTGCTGTGCCATCAGTGCTACCATCATCTACCAGATAAGCATTGAGTGCAATTTCCTTTGTTAATTTTTGCTTAAACAGCGACTCTAGAGTGGCCAAAGTCTTTAACTTGCGGTTATGGCAAGTCATCAGGACTGCTATACTTATCTGCTCCATCTATATCAAATATTGGGCTGTTTGTGCAAAATTGGTATAAAACTGTCCTCGGGCGATCGACAATGCCGATCGCAGGCGAGTCCTATTCAATTAATAACTTAATCTGTCACAAGTATCAAGATATTTAGTCGATCGTTTATTTTTTGATTGGCCAGCTTTGCCCAGCCTCTAATTGCCTGACGGTGTAATTGTAACAATCAACACGTCGGCTGTCCGAAAATATACTAATAAACACCCAAAAATCGGCATTATAAATACCCTACAAGTTTTACATTTAATCAGTTTTACTTACTTAGGAGCTTGGCAAACTTCTTGATAAAGATTTTGATACTCGCGAGCTTGCACTTCTAAGGTAAACTTGGCTTCAACTTTCTCTCGTGCTAGGCGACAAAGCTTTTGGTGCCGCTCACCATCTTCTAGCACCCAAGCAATCCCTCGCGCTAAATCCTCGGTATCATAGGGTTGGGCTAAATAGCCATTGTACTGGCGATCGACAATATCTTTTAGTCCCGTCACATCAAAAGCCACCACAGGCGTACCGCAAGCCATGGCTTCCGATGCCGTCTGCCCAAAAGCTTCGTACCGCGAAGGTACAACCATCACATCCGCCGCTGCATAAACCTGTGACAAAGTAGTATCATCCAACCTGCCTAAATAATGAGTTTTGAAACCAACATCGATCGGGCTTTCAGGCTCAGAACACCCAAAAACCAACAGTTCAATCTTATCTTGCCAACCCGACTGACTGAGGCTTTGCAAAGCCGGAACCAGCAACGGAAACCCCTTCCAGCGATCGCCCGTACCCTGCATCGCCCCAAACAAGACCAACTGTTTATCTTGAGGCAAATTCAAACTATCCCTCACCTGCGGGCGGTTCAGCGGCTTGTAGAGTTCAGCATCAAGGCCATTCGCAATGACTTTAACTGGATAATTTTTCAACAAAGAACTAGATTTCGCGCATTCAGCCAACCAATGACTCGGAGTTACCAAAGTCAGATTCAAATTTTGCCAAGCCTCAGCTTTCCGCTGCCAAATCCAACGAGAAATATCAGCATCCTTAGTGCTGTGCAGTTGCGGACAAGCACCGCAAGCATCAAGATAGCGATCGCAATTTTCACTGTAGTGACATCCACCCGTAAACGCCCACATATCGTGCAGCGTCCAAACCACCGGTTTATTAAACTTAGCCAGAGTTTCAATCTGCATATAACCTTCACAAACCCAGTGCAAATTGATCGCATCAGGGTTAATTTTGGCAACTTCCGATGCCAGAGAATCAGGAACCCATTGCGGCGAAAAAATTACCTGACCTAGTTTGGGATAAACTTTTAACGGCAATCTATTTAATTTTCCTCGGAGACTCTTAAACTTTTCTCCTAACCTTGTCGGCATCAACCGCACAGTTTCATCATCACTAAACTTATAACCAGCCAAAATTTCGGAATTCACCCCGATACTTTGCAAGCCCTTGTGCAGCCGATAAGTCGCCCTCGCAGCACCACCTTTAGTATCGTAATTACTCACCAGCAAAACTTTCATCCAAACATCCTCATTATCAAATCCCTTCTCCTCTTCTCTTTCTCTGCGCCCTCTGCGCCCTCTGTGGTTAAATCCTTCATAAAAATCCCAAACCAAATACCCAAATCCCAGACTCATTCAAAAAGTAGGATATCTAAAAAACAGCATTTTTACTTACATTTTCAATAATCCTTTAATTTTGCGCTGGACTTTCTTGACCAATTTCGGATCGTAATCATATAAACTCTCTTGAGTAAAGCGATCCGCTTGGGCGTCCCGAATCACAAACGGAGGATGTTTTAGAGGAAAGGCGATCGGTTCAACAGACATATTGTTGTAGGGACTATTGATATCATCCGTGTGAGTCCCCCCCGTTCCGTGTCCGATATTTGCAGCTAAATTGACATTAGACAAAATATTCAAACCATTTTGAATAAAACTCGCAAATGTCCACTGAAAATCCCATGTATCAATAGCTTTGTCGTAACACAACTGACAAGTTTTAGTCCAGATTTTGGCAGCATGAGCATCTCCCAATACATCCATCAAAAAATTGCCATCTCGAACCGAAGGCCACAGCTTCATATCTAGATCGTAGTGTCGCCAAGCTCGCCTCCAACTCGCCCAACTCCAGCAATGAGTGTAGCGAGAAAAGTAGTAGCTAAAATCAGTTCGCTGCTTGCCAAACTGCACGTTTTGACCAGATATCGACATAATTCTTTCGTCGTATCGGTAGCGTTCCAACAACTCTTCAGCAAAGTAGAAAAAGCTACTATCAGGCAAACAATCATCCTCAATAATAATCGCCTCTTCCACCGTATCAAACACCCAATCTAACCCGCTAGAAACTCGCTGGCGACAGCCCAAATTAGTCTCAGCATAGTTCCGCAAAACTTCGCATTCCCAATCCACCTGCTCAATAATCGCGCGAGCCGCAGCGCATTGCGCGTCTTCTCCCGGCTTGTCCGGCCGCGGCCCGTCAGCAACTACTAACAATTTTGACGGCTTGACTTTGCGAATTTCTGCGAATACTCTCTGAGTTTCTTCGGGACGTTTGAAAATAATAAAAGCGACGGGGGTTTTTAACGGTCGATCGAACATTTACACAACTCCACTATGCTAATTGCTGACAACACTTTTAACTTTCGACAATCTCCTTTTGATACCAGAAATCCTATTGTCAAACACATCCAAAACAGTCTTAGAAATATTGCGTTGTGGTATGCCGACATAACCCGCAACATATTTAGTAAACTGCTCTCCTAAAGGCAAATTCCAAAAATCTGATTGGGGATTAGAAACTTGTGCAAAAATTCGCTTAATTCCGTATCCTTTTTCGGCTGGCAAATGCCATATATCCATTTTTAAATCAGCCTCAGTTGCCGTATGAATGATCGGCGATGTCCACACTCGATTAAAATAAGCATTGCCGCTGCTGCGAGCATATCCCAGCTTGTTGTAAATGTAGGTGAGCATCTGCTCTTCTGTATTTAATTTTGTCTTTCCTTCGGCAAATCTTTGCAAGCAAGTCTCCCAGATCGAGTCTACTTCGTCGGACAATATTTTAATGTGTTTGCCACTTCCTACGATAAATTCTGCACCAAAATACTTGGGAGGCTCATCTACTTTATAGCCTAATTCCTCATAAATTTTCTGCATTTCTCGCCTGGTTAAACCGCTGATTTTTTTGTCTTCAGGCTCGTACAAATCGTAGGTAGCCAAACCTTGTTTTTCAATATCGGCAATTATGCGATCGGCGGAGTTTACCCACACGCAGTCAGAGTCTAAAGCTATACAGCGATCGTTTAACGCTGAATGATTTTTCAAATATTGAATAATGTCAAACTTAAAAAAGGTACTTCTGAAGGCGGGGTAGTATTCCATTGGTGGCTGATAGGTAAATGGAATCTGGACAACTTTAACTCCAATTTTGTCGAAAAACTCAACGGTGTTAAAGCTTTCAATATTTGGAATGCGATCGGCATTCGTAAATAAGATATGCTGAGCTTCCGGGTTATTTCTAACGCTGGAAGCAAAATATACCACCGCACATCGCCAGTAAACTGATTGAAATTTTTCCGAAGAAGATTTAGCATCCGATCCTTGGGGATATTTACTTTCCTGGCCTTCTTCATCGCAGCACATTCCAGTAACTATGTAAACAGAACCGCTGTCATTCATCGTGTCTATCTCCTGTTATATTTACAGTTTGGAGTAAATTAAAGCCGTGAAGCGAAGCTATCCCTAAGGGAATCGCCCGTCATGTGAAAATAGAAATCCAAGCGCTTGATAATCATTTCAGAACCAATATGCGCTAAGTTTTTCAAGCTAGTCGCCAGCGGCAGATATCGATAGCGAAACGAAGACAGTCTGGGGTCTGTTTCTTGATATAAAATATCTTGAGCAAAGTTGCCCCACCTTTCATCGATCATATCGATCGTCATACCAGCGTGTCCCGAAGGCAGCAACATATTGGAACCGTGAATCCCAATTACCAAGCGACTCTCTGAATAAACCTGACACATTTGCCTCTCAGTTTTTTCATCGAACTTATCCACTCTGAAATCTTCTACCCACTCTGGAAAGCTAGTGTTTTTGCCTAAACCTACAACTGCAAACTTAGCTTGCGGCAGCAACTTTCGCATTTTCGCAAACAACCTCTGCACTTTCCAATTTTGAATACTTAAAGGAATTTGTAGCAAGTTAATTTTTCGGAAAATTTTGACAAGCAAATGCCGGCACCACAGCCGATCTTCCCGCCAAACAAAAGTAATTTTGTATTCTTCCTTATCAAAATCGTGTTTGGCAACCCCCGTAAATTTACTAATATCAAATTGACTGGGGTGAGAATAGGCTTCACTGATGTAAACTTCCTGGAAACGTTCTAACTGTTTGCTGACAAAAGCGTCAAAACTGGGATAGTGAGACTGACCATTTTTCAGCGATATAGGTACTGTCCAGACTTCAGCAACTCCTTCGGGAACCATCCACCTCATAAATTTTTGGACAATGACAATCAAACCAAATTCTGGGTGAGATTCTAAATGCCTCTGTGCGTTGAGCAACTTTAAAAGGCTGTGTCCGTAAAGATAATCAATGCAGTTTAATATGATTACCCGATCGCAAGATTTAAAGATTTCTTGAGTAATTTCTAGGTGTTCGTTTTGAGGATTTTGCAGAGATTTGAGCAAGGGTTTTGCTAAAAATTCTTCCGCATATTTGTCATCACTAAAAGTTGTTCCTTCAGCTAAGTTAATGCTGTAAGCAGTTTTAGCCGCGTGGCCAATTCTCAACTCGTCAATGATTTCGCCACCTCCTGGAGACTCAGACACAACACAGATGCGGGAACCTTGCCACAATACTTTGACAGGTTTGAGTATTTGCCCAGAAGAGGGACAGTGCGATCGGTGTTCGAGCTTGGGTTTAATTTCAATCATTTGATCAATCCTATCAGCCTGGATGCAGCCTTGTATAAATTCAGCGAATTCAGAATTAAATTACCAAAAGGTCTCAGTTCTTTAATCAAAAAGTTGACTAAAATAATTACATAGAAATAAGTAATTAAAGTTGCCGCAGTTGCTCCAAAAGCTCCATATTTAGGAATTAGTAGAGAGTTCAATACTATATTAAAAAATGAGCCAATAAATGTCAAGTAAAGACCGTATCGCAGTTGACCTTCTAAGGCAAAATAGGTATTTCTAGCGATGCCGAAGTTACTGCCAAATTGAGCCCAAACGTAGATTGACAATACCCTGGCTGACTCTGTATATTGAGCGCCGTAGAGAGTTTGGACTATGAAAGGAGCTAGCAGAGAGATTGGTAATGCCACTCCCAACCACAAAAATAACATGGCATCTGAGTAAATCTGAAAGTTTTTTAAGTATTCGCCATAATTTTTTTCTCTTAACTGTGCGAGTTTCGGGAAAATAGAAGAAGCGATGATCACAGGCAAAAAATCACATATTTCTGATAATTTGACTGCAACTGCATAATATCCTAACTCAGTTTTATTTATAGAGCCGAGCATGATTTGATCGATTTTGGAATAAATAAAAACCGCCAAGCCTGAAAGCACCAGCGGCCAACTTTCGTGAAGCAGTTCTTTACCTCGCTGCCAACTGACTCGCCACAGCTTTAAATCATTTCCCTTGTTTTGATAGACAATTGCGATCGCCAATCCGGCTAATGCTACCTCTCCCAACCTGATCCAAGCAAAAGCAATCAGTGGTGCTTTGAGTTGAATTAATCCGATTCTGAGTCCTGCAACCAGTAATGATACGCAATTTTTAGCGACAACTGTATACTTAGATTGAACTTGAGATTGAAACCAAAAATTTATTGTTTCAAAGGACTGAAAAATCGTGCCGGCGGCGATAATCCCTACCAGCCAACGAGTTAAGCTGTCATTGGGATTCTGTATTGAAATCACTGTGACAGTGAGCAGTAAAGTGATGATTCCGCCTGCTAATTGTATGGCAAAAGCAGTCCCTAGAGTCTCTTCTTTGCAGTCGGGATTGCGAGCAATGTCTCGCACTACCAGAGTACCCAATCCCATTGTTGCCACCGAGGAAAACAGCGAAACAAAGGCGATCGCATAATTGATTAAGCCAAATTGTTCCGGGCCCAGATATCGTGCTACCCACACTCCCACCAGCAGACCCAGACTCATCTGCAAAATTTGGTCAGTCAACAGCCAAGCCAGGTTGCCGAGTACCTGGCGGAGGCCGGGGCCGAGCTTTTGACTGACCGCATTTAGCTTATCTAACATCAGAAAGTTTTCAGTCCTTGTCAGAAATAAATATACTTTTCGAGCGTTCGGGAATTAATCAAAAACCAGGCTCATTAATATAGTATATCATAGTTCGAGCAATTTTCAACTTCTGCAAGTTAATCATGATTCAATCTGGATCAAGATGGCGCCACCAAATCGCCTCCGGAAATACGCCGGTTGCTGGATGGAGATTTGCCACTATCGATACTGAGTCTAACTGTTATTAACACGTAGGCAAGCCAGACATCCCCAATATCACATAGAGAACCTTCAGTTAGGTTGTTCAAAATAATAAAAACTAAGTAAATAATCGGTATCCCCGCTTGAGATAGCGGGCTGCGGCTCAGTTGCCGGACGGCGAAAATCAGATTTGTCAACACAGAAATTAAGATTAGAACCAGTCCTGGATAGCCGAAAGAGAGTAAGACTGCTATGGAACCATTATGAGCAGTTTTAGGTTGAAATCCACTCGTAGTATATATATAATAAGCTGGGGTCTCCTTGCCTATTAATGCTTGTTGAAAAAATCCCTCAAATCCATAGCCAAACCAAGGACGCTGGTTGGCTGCCGCGATTAATTGCGGCCAGAACTCCGTGCGTCCTGTCAAAGTCAAATCTTTTCCTAAACCTCCGACAACAATGGATTCCAAATTGTCGATTATATAAATGCTACCTATGATACCGAAGATCGTAAAGCCGACAATACAAGTAAAGGCCCATTGAAACTTTAACTTGCTCAAAAAGCTTAAGGATGATACTACAACTATGAGCATCAAACTATTAACTAGAGAACCCCCAGAGCTAGTAGTTCTAACCAAATAAAAGGAAAAAAACATGAATGCCAGAGCTATCCAGCGTTCTTTCTGAGTTTTAGCACCTTGGGAATAGTGCAGGTACCAAAGTGCTGTACTTACTACCATGATGCTGCCCAGAGAATTTTTGTGACTGGTAATTCCTGACAATTCCCGTGTCACATTCGGGTAGCGCAAAAAACTAACTATACCCACCGAGGTATAGCCCCATCGCACTAAGGCTGATAGTTCGTGCCACTCATATCGCGCACCTATATAAAAACCCACAACCGTAAAACCTGTAAATGCTATCCCCGCTTTCAGCGTAATATCAGGAACTAGCGACCACAGTGTCGATGTTATTGGTAGCCAACAATATAGCGAAAAAGCCGGATTTCTCAGCACCACAAATAACAATCCTTCGACAAGTTTGTGTTTACAAAAATTAATAAATTTCCCACATAAAATAAAAACTATCCAGGGATAAAATACATAAGGAAGCTGCTTAATTACTCCACCCTCAGGGTCAGTGATATTGATAAAGTGCATATAATTAAAAGGAGGTACATTAACATGAGGAGACATGAAAATGTACAGAACTGCAAACCACTTTTCTAAAGTAATACCAATTTGTTTTTTGCTGGCAATCTGAAATATCAACAGAGTGATCGCCAAGCCACTGACACCCAATATCATCAGCAACAAATTATTGCTGAGAATTAGTTCTTTAATCATTCTCGCCATAAATATCTACCCTCTCTGAGAAAAATACCAATTTAGCAGCGGGCTAATTCCACCAAAATAACAATAAACCGAGGTATTTGTCGCCGGCGATCTTTCTATATAAGCTGCTGCTGCTCTAAAGTGTTGGTTGGTTGGGTATGAGGAGAGGGGTTGGGGAATGCCGAGGTTTTTTTATTCTGCCTTCTAGATAATTGCCGGGAGGGGGAGGGGAAGAAAATTTGATGATTTTTTTCTTTGTATCTGCGATCGACATTGCTTTTCAACGATCGGCGATTAAACTGGTGAATGATCCTCAAATAAAATAAGTAGTCTGTGGCTAACACTGATTTTTCCAAACAAGTAAACCCGCCAGTCTTGAGTTTGATGTTGTGGACGATCGCCTGCGCGAGTATTTCCCTCGGGTTCCCGCTTGGTGCAACAGCGCAACTACCATTGCGTCCTGGCGCAGTCACAACACCTGTCGGCGTTAGAAGATCGCCCCAAAGCTACAAACTCGGCGGTGGCGATCGCATCCAAGTAGAAATACTCGAAGTACCAGAGCTCACCCGTGGCTACGAAGTCCTCTCAGACGGTTCCGTCAACCTCCCGCTGATCGGTCTGATCTCGATCCGCGGCCGTACCTTAGCGGAAGCCACCACCATCATCCGCAACGCCTACCGCCGCATCCTCAAAGATCCGATAGTTACAGTCAGCCTCGTCGCCGCCCGCCCCCTCAACGTCGGCGTCATCGGAGAAGTAACTAGGCCCGGAAACTTCACGATCGCCCTCACTCCAGGCCCGGGGGTCGCGCCCAGCGTGCAGTACCCAACCGTCACCCAAGCCCTCAGACTCGCAGAAGGCGTCACTGGCGTCGCTGACATCCGCAACATCCGCGTCCGCCGTCCCCAACCCGACGGCCCCGACCAAGTGCTCAACGTTAACCTATGGAAATTCTTGCAAGAAGGAGACATCTCTCAAGATATCATTTTGCAAGACAGAGACACGATTGTGATCCCTACCGTCGCGAACTTCAACCAAGCAGAGGCGCGCCAATTTGCGATCGCCAACTTCTCGCCGCCGCCGGAAAAACCTCGATCGATCTCCATCGTCGGCCAAGTAACCCGCCCGGGGGCTTACGTAGTCATCGGCGGCAACACCAATAGCGACCTCAGCCGAGAAGGATTCCCCACCGTCATCCGCGCCATTCAGCTTGCAGGCGGAATTACCTCCGAAGCCGACATCCGCCAAATTCAAGTGCGCCGCGTCACCAGAAGAGGCGAACAAATCATTCCAGTCAACCTGTGGCAATTCCTAGAGTCCGGCGACGGCGCCCAAGATACCATCCTCCAGCAGGGAGACACCATCATCGTTCCCAAAGCAACTATCGTCAACCCCGCAGAAGCTGGCGTGCTGGCTAGCACTAACTTTGCTCCTTCCGGCATTAACGTTTATGTAGTAGGAGAAGTCAGAACATCTCTCGATCCGTTGAGGCTGCCACCTAATGCCACCCTCAATCAAGCTTTAGTTTCCAGAGGATTTTTTGGCTACGAGAATACGAGAGCTAGAAGGAATAAAATTGAGCTAGTCCGCCTCAATCAGGACGGTACTGCTACTAAACGGACGATCGAAGTCGATTTAACTCAAGGCATTAACGAAGAAGTCAATCCTCAACTTCGGAACAACGACATGATTATCGTATCCCGCAGCGGTATCGTCAACTTCATAGACCGCATGAACGCGATCGTCGGGCCTGTCGGGCCAGCTACCGGAGTGTTAAATTTTATAAACGTTCTCCGAAGTTTATTCAGGTAAGAACGTTGCTGGTGAGGTGGATAATTCCTGCGAAAGGCTAGAATAAATTAAACAATAGAATTTCTGGCGTCGCGGCGTGGCAGCTTCAAAAATATCAACATCAAAAATATAAACCTCAAGAATACCCAGGCTGAATATGGATAGCAGACAAGATTACCAACCCTTCACACCCAAATCTAATGGCAAACTGCCCGACTTCTCGGCTCAGAACTACAGAGATAGGTTCGTCGAGGAGACAGAGGAAGAAAAGCTAGACTTGTCGTGGCTGTTAGGAGTCCTGCGCCGCCGTATCCTGGTGATGGCAGCAGCCACAATTGCTTTGAGCGCCCTCGCAGGAACAGGGATCGTCACCGCTTCTAAACGGATAACGCTGGAGTATGAAGGCTCATTTTCTCTGTTAGTAGAACCAGCAACCGCTGAAGGTTTGCTATCCAAACAATTAGACAATACCGTCGCTGCCGACTTAGCAAAAATTAATATAGAAGGAATTAGTTTAGTAGATTACGAAACCCAAATTAGGATTTTACGCAGCCCCAAAATGATGCAGCCAGTGCTTCAAGATTTGCGAGCTTGGAATCCCAACCTAACCTACAGCGAACTGATGACAAAACTGTCGATCAGCCGCGTCAGCTACGGAAGAGATGGCAAACAGCAAGGTACAAAAATCTTAGAAGTTCGCTACAAAGATTCAGAACCAAATAAAATTTACGGCGTATTGGATAAGGTTTCTAAAGCTTATCTAGAATATAGCTTGCAGCAGCGGTTGACGGGCATCAATCAAGGTATTAAATTTATAGACATGGAGATGCCCAAGCTCCGAGAAAGAGTCGAAGTTTTGCAACTGCAAGTCCAAAGACTGCGCCAGAATAGCAACTTGTTTGAGCCGCAGCTAGAGGGAAAATCTCTGTCAGAACAAGTTCAAAGCATTCGGGGACAGCAAGTAGGACTCCAGGTACAGTTAAAAGGGATGCGGAATCTCTACCAAAGCTATCAAAATTTACTGGATAAAAATAACCCCATTGGCGTATTGATGACCCAAGGACAAGCTTACGGCGGACTGTTATCTCAAATCCAGAAAATAGACTCAGACTTGTCCCTGAAATTAGCTCAGTATAGAGATGACAGTTTGCCTGTTTTAGCACTGCGAAAAAGTCGGGAAGAACTGATTTTAACGGCGACTCAACAAGCAAAAGAAGTGGTGATGGGAAATTTGTCAAGCCAAATCAAAGAAGTTGAGGCGCGCGATCGCGAAATGACTGCTTTGCAAAAGGCTCTCTACCAAAAAATTAGAAATTTTTCAGTAACAACGAGACAATACGACAATTTAGTGCGGGAACAACAAGTTGTTACTAAGAGTTTGTCGGACTTTTTGGCAAAACGGGAAGCCTTGCGGATTGATGCAGCTCAACAGCAAATACCTTGGGTGCTGATCAATCCTCCGGAAATTCCGCTAGACAAATTCAATAGGCCGATCCCAGCTACAATCAAACAAACCAAAAGACAGTTAGCGTTGGCACTAATTTTAAGCAGTCTGCTGGGCATAGCAGTCGGCTTGCTCGTAGAGGTGCTAAATACTGTTTTCCACACTCCAGAAGCACTGAGAATCGCCACAAAATTGCCGGTGATCGGGGTGATTCCGTTTAGCAAAAAAGTCAGGCGCAGACAGCCAGCGAGGCCGAGGAAACTAACTTCGGCTCGCTCGTCGTCGAAGTCGCAAGTGCAAGTTCTCGAATCCCTCGACACTGAACCTACTCCTCCGACGCTCATCGGGGGTCAAAGTATTTTTAGGGAGTTGGACTATCAATTTTTAGAAGCATTTCGATCGCTCTACACCAATATTCACTTGCTCAGTGCAGGTACGGCAATTCGATCGCTTTTAGTGAGCTCGGCCGTGGCTGGAGACGGCAAATCTACAGTAGCTTTGCACCTGGCCGCGATCGCAGCAGCAGTCGGACAGCGAGTATTGTTAGTAGATGCAGATTTGCGCTGCCCGCAACTGCATACTAAGCTAGGACTGCCAAACGTGCGCGGGCTCGCCGATGCCATTTCTACAGATCTCAGCCTCAACGACGCGATTCAGCGAGCTTTGAATCAAGACAATTTGTTCGTACTTACCGCAGGACAAATTCCGCCCGATCCGATCAAGCTGCTTTCTTCCAAAAAAATGCAGTATTTGATGGAGCAGTTTCAAGCATTTTTTGACTTAGTGATTTATGACACCCCACCGCTAGCCGGCTTGGCAGACGCCCACTTGATAGCAGCTCACACCGACGCTACGATTATGGTCGTGCAAATTGCCAAAACAGACCGAGCGCAAGTTCGCAAAGTTTTAGAAGAATTAAAAATTTCTGGAGCTTCGGTTTTGGGAATCGTGGCTAACGGCTGCAAAAACGATCCTAACAGCTACCGGCAGCGCTCGGTCGGTTTAGACACCCTCTACGACCAAAAACTATCGGCTTTAGGTACAAAAAATCAAAATTAGACAAATTTCGCTCCAAGCGGCGCCGTGCCGCCCTCCTCTACCCGAAATGCACAACCAACCTGCACAATCATTTTTTGACAAACGTACCATTTGAGAAAGAAAATGATAGACTAACGGACATAGCCTCGTGTGTCAACCGAGATTACGCGGATATTTGGTTCGCAGTAATTCTTTAAAAAATGATTGGGAAATCAGCAAAAGTGGGTAAACTACATCTAGCAGAGCGCAATCTCAATCAGGAAAAGACACCTTTGAAGGTGAACGTTAATGCAAACGTTAATGTGAACGTTTCAACCCAGAAACTTGGTAGGGATTATTCTATGAGTACAGTTATGGTTGTTGATGATAGCGTCACTCTGCGGGAGATGATCGCCGACTTGCTCAAAGGTAGAGGACTCAATGTCACGGTAGCTAGTGATGGCGTAGAAGCTCTAGAGCAAATCAAAGCCAACCGCCCGGATTTAGTCGTTCTGGATATCGTGATGCCCCGGATGAATGGCTATGAAGTCTGTCGCCGGCTCAAGAGCGACCCCAAAACTCAGAATTTGCCCGTGGTAATGTGTTCGAGCAAAAGCGAAGAGTTCGATCGCTATTGGGGAATGAAACAAGGAGCCGACGCTTACATCGCCAAGCCGTTTCACCCTCAGGAATTGGTGGGCACGATTAAGCAACTGCTGCGCGGTTGAAGTAGAGGAAGAGGGACAGAAAAAATGTCTTGAGTGGTTCCAATTTCTGATCCCGCAGCCTCTCTAAACTACTCGATTGACAATAGTCCAAACATCCCCGTCCGATCGCACGTAGGGTACAGAAATACTCTTAAAACCCGTAATAAAAGGCTTGTAATAAACCTGCCAGTAGCTGGGACTAATTTGGTCGGCAATGGCTTTAAGTTCCTTCACTTCTCCCGACAATTGGGCCGCCAGTTCGTTAATCCGTTCCGCGTGTCCGCGAGCGAGCTCTCTTCCCTCTTCAACTTGCTGCTCCATCGGACTGATTCTTTGCAAGTTTACCGATAGCTGCTGTTTCTGATTCAGTTGAGCAGACAGAGCTGCGATCGCATCATCTATTCCCTTGACTTCTGCCGACACTTGTGCTGTTTCCCTCGCGTGACGGCGGTAAGCATCAGCGATGGCTTGGGGCGAATCCCCCGCTGGGGCGATCGCGCCAGTGCTAAGCTGTTGGCGTTCGCGGCGCAAAGCCTCAATCTGAGAGCAAATTGCCTCTATGTCTGTCTGAAGTTTGTCCACCAAATTACCGTAGTTTTTGGATATCTTAGCATATTAACACAAGCTAATAAAGGTCTTATATAGCCGAGTCTCAGCAACAGTGCGGTGGTATCGGGCATAGGGCATAGGGCACGCAGGCATACCTCACTTTTTTAAGAACCGCTATAAGAGAGATGAATAATTCCGATGAAGAGCGGATTTGATATTACACATAATGGAGAAACCTGTTTCAAAGTGGCGCATAATTCGCAATTACCAATTACCAATTCCCAATTCCCAATTCCCAATTACCAATTACCAATTACCAATTACCAATTACCAATTACCAATTACCAATTACCAATTACCAATTACCAATTACCAATTAAGTTATTTTAAATTGTTAGCGCCGGCACGCCTCAAACTGACTACAGCCTCCACCAAGACATCGGGCTGTACGGGTTTAGTCAGATGCCGATCGTAACTAGCTTTCAAAGCCCGATCGCGGTCTTCATCTCTAGCATAGGCCGTCAGGGCGATCGCCCGAAACTTCCTGCCGCTTTGGGTTGCCAGAGAACGCAGCCTTAACAGCAGCGAATAGCCGTCTTCCTCAGGCATTCCGATATCGCTGACCAAAACATCCGGCACAAACTCCGAAGCCACCTCAAACGCCTCAGCAGCACAGGATGCAGCCCTGACAGCCGCCCCGGAATCGCTCAAGACAAACATCATAAATTCCCGCGAATCCACCTCGTCATCAACCACCAAAACCTTGACTCCCTGTAAATTACCACCGCCAGCCAACACCGACGCTTCCTCAGGGGCGATCGAATTTACCGGAATCGAAGGGAGGCGGAAAGTAAAAGTCGAACCCATATCCAGTCCCGGACTCTGGGCCCAAACCCTGCCGCCGTGGAGTTCCACCAACTGCCGGACGATCGCCAGACCCAGCCCCAAACCGCTATAATTGCGAGTAATCGTAGCATCCGCTTGCCGGAAAGACTCAAACACGTAAGGCAAAAAATTCGCAGCAATCCCAATTCCGGTGTCGGTAACAGTTAGCTCAACCTCCGAATCAAATCGCTGCAACCGGATTTCCACTCGCCCGCCACGCGGCGTAAACTTAATCGCATTCGTCAACAAATTCCAAATTATCTGCTGCAAGCGGCCGGGGTCTCCCGATACCAAAAATCTCGGATTTAACGGAGATTCGCGATCGCCATAAACCTCTTTGAGCGGGCAAAATTCAGCAGTATCCAAGCCCAAATCTAGAATTGCCAACTCCACGTCGATCGACTTAGCATCGGCCGCCAACCGCACCGTATTTACGGCTCCTTCCACCATCGAAATCAAATTTACTGGACAAGGATTTAAAGTCAATTTGCCGCGAATAATTCTCGAAATATCCAGCAAATCCTCAATCAATTGAGTTTGCAATTTAGCATTGCGCTCGATCGTTTCCAACGCCCGTGCGGTAGCTGCCGGACTGAAACTGCGATTTCGTAGCAATTGCGCCCAGCCCAAAATCGCGTTTAAGGGCGATCGCAACTCGTGAGAAAGAGTTGCTAAAAACTCATCTTTCATGCGATTTGCTTGCTGAGATTCCTCATAAAGCCGCGCGTTTTCGATGCTCGCCGAAACTGCCTGAGCCAACTGCATTAAAATACTTTCGTCATCTTCCCCAAACTCCCCCTCATACTTGTCCGACAACTGAATCAATCCCATATTTCTGCCATCGCGAGCCGTCAGCGGTACCGCCAGCCAGCCCCGCATCGGCGGGTGCTTGTCGGCAGCCTTGCCGAACTTCCGCCACGCCTGGTGAGCCTCTAACTCGCTTTGAGTCATCCGCATCGCCTGTTGGTGCCGGCAAACTTCCTGATAAATGCCCGTACCGTCTGGCTCTTCGCAGTAATCTTGCCACTGGGCGTATTTTTCGGATAGGGAAAACTTGCTAATTCCGGCATCCCAGTGGGCGGAAGGGCTGAGGTTGACGGCTGCTTGGTGGACTTCCAGAATTTGGCGGGCGCTATCTGCTGCTAACTGAACGATGTCTGCTACCGAAAGCATGGAGTGGAGCGCAACTGAGGCGGAGGTTAACTTTTGCAGGCGGTGCAGATACGATCGCTCGCGCGCCAAAGCCTGGGAGCGATCGTATTCTAACTGTTTGCGAGCGGTAATGTCGATCGCTACGCCGAACAGTCGCACTGGTTTACCGGATGCGTCAAAAACCACCCGCCCTTTGTCGTGAAGCCAAATCACCGAACCGTCGGGGCGCTCTTGCCGGTGTTCCGAGTCGTAAAATCCCGAGCCGCTGAGTGCCGCATCCAAATCTGCCAAAAAGCTGTCGCGGTCATCTCGATGCACCGCATTCTTTTTTTCCTCAAAAGTACCAACTGCGCTGTCCGGGTGCAAACCTATCTCTGTTTGGGCATTGGAAAAACGGCGGATTTCAGCGGAAACAACATCCCAACTAAAAGCAACCGTGTTAGCTGCTTCCAGGGCAAAGCGCAAATTTTCCTCGTTTTCCTGTATTCTGGCTTCGGATAACTTGCGATCGGTAATATCCCAAACCACGCCGATCGATCGCACCGATTTACCAGTACCATCATCAAAAAACTTGCCCCTAGCCGCGATCCAGTGCAAGCTGCCATCGGGCCAAATCACTCTAAATTCGTGCTGGTATTCTATCTTGTTATCTAAAGAAAAGGCGATCGCGCGAGCAATAGAATCGCGATCGTCCGGGTGAATAAAGGCAAAAAATGCTTCATAAGTTCCCAAAAAACTGCCTTTTTCCAACCCGAATAACAGTTCGTGTCCCTCCGACCAAACCACCTCGCCAGTTAATATATTCCAATCCCAAGTTCCCATTTGCGAGGCGCAGATAGCTACCCTCAGCCTTTCCTCAGAAATTGCCAACTGCGCCGAAGTTTTTGCGTAATTCTCGCGCAACTGCTGTTTTTCCAAACTTTCGCGCACGGCAGACGCCAGCCGATTGAAGTGTCGCCCTTTGAACACATAATCGCTCAAACCCGCTTTCATCGCTTCGACTGCCACTTGTTCGCTGCCGCTGTCGGTACACATAATTACCGGACAATTTGGGTACTGGCTTTGAACTTGTTTGAGAATAGTTAATCCGTCGCTCCAGCGCACTTGGTAATCGGTAATCACCATGTCAAAACCCCCGACGACCAGGATTTGTTCGAGACTTGGGGCATCTATCGCCGACTTAACTTCTAAATCGGGCAAAGTTTTTCTCAGTTCTCGCTCGATCATCAGGCGATCGTTCGGGTTGTCGTCGATCAACAGAATAGACAGCATGGTTTTTGGGCTTTTTGTATTGGCACAAACATTCTTGAATCTAAAAATATGTTATTGAGGAGTTCCGTTGTTTCAATATTTAGTGCTAATTAACTATCCTCGGATTTTTTTAATTGTATTTGCTTGTATTTTATTATATCTCACAGATTATGCTGTCGGTAGTTTTTTCCCAGTATTTGCTAACAGATACATAACCTAATTTCTTCTCTCGAACCTTGTGGGTATTATATTAGTCAATGCCTTGCTTCAACAGTTGACACTTGACACTTGACAGTTGACTTTTGAGGGCAACCTCTACCCTTAAGTCCGAGGATTGGAGTAATGAATAGTCTAATTTTAATTTCTCCGTCAAAGGCGGGCGGGCTTTCAACCAATTCTTTCTGGTAAAAATCCCAGCCTTACGATTTTCGAGGTTGATTAGCCTCCCGTCAATCTTGGATTCATCGCACAGGAACAGATGATACAGGACTCGCCACCTCAAGACCAACTTCTACCAGTTTTGATTTGATTATATTTGAGATTAAAGAATTGGGAATGACTGATGACCACCCAAAAATGGATACAAGCCCACGACAGCAGAAGTGGAGATTACAAAATCTTAGACCAAAGTTCAAACTCCCAGATTCACGGCGCTACAAGTAAATCTCAAACTTGTACAGCCAAGTCGAAGTATCTCAAATCTCTCATTACGAGGAAAAGTCTGACAACGAGGAAATAAACCCTAAAAATTGGGATAACGCTACTATAAACCAGAAAATTCTATAGGTTCCGGCAGTTCGGTCTGGTTGAGCCAATACTCGCCAAAACTCTGCATCATGTCCGATAAAGAAGCAAACCCGACAGGTTTAACCAAATAAGAATTAACGCCTAGATCGTAAGCTTGATTGACATCTAATGTTTGCCTCGAAGATGTAAGAACAATCACAGGTAAACGTTTGAGTTGCGGCTGCTGTTTGAGCCAACTCAGAACCTCGTGACCCGATCGCCTGGGCAACTTCAAATCTAGTAAAATTATCGCAGGTAAAGGATAGCGCTCGCGATCGCTGTATTCTCCATCACCATTTAAATAAAAAACCGCTGCATCTCCATCTCGGACAATTTGCAGCGAAGTATTAGTAAAAATCTGATTGCGAAACGCCCGCTGCATCAACAGAATATCAACGGGGCTATCTTCCACCAGCAAAATCGTCTGCCTTTGCCTCATCCTTTCCTCAGCTCTATCCAAAATCGACTGCCGTGTCCTAATTGCGATTCCACCCCAACTTGACCGCCCATGCGATCGACTGCTTTTTGTACAATAGCTAATCCTATACCAGTTCCGGGGTATGACTCGATACCGTGAAGCCGTTCAAAAACGCGAAAAATCCGTTTTTGATGTTCTGGAGCAATACCGATGCCGTTGTCTGCTACCCAAAGACGGATGATGCGATCGCCTTCGTTGGCTTCGCTAACAGGCAATTGGCCAGTGCTAATCAATAACTGCGAATGCTCCCACTTTCCCACTTTCCCCCTTTTCCATTCTCCCGCAGTCTGTCTGTCTGTCTCTCCCTCTGGAGGCAGTTGAATTTCCTCAGCCCATATTTGCACTTGCGGCGATGCGCCTGCCACAAATTTTAGAGCATTGGCGAGCAAATTTGTGATGACTTGAACTAAGGTAACGCGATGGGCAATTACCGGCAATAAGGGCGATCGCACGCTGATGCGAGCACCGTTGGACTTAGCATCGGCTTGTACCATAGCAATTGCCTCAGCGACAGCAGATTCTAACTCTACAACTTGCAGCGATAAATCAGTGCGGCTCAGGTGGCTGTATGCTAGCAAATCTTGGATCAAATCTTCTAATTGTTGCCCAGAATTTACAATTTGCTGGGCATATTCTTGACCGAGTTCGTCAAGGATTTCGCCGTAATCTTCTAACAAAGCTTCAGCCAATCCCTGCATTCCCCGCAAGGGCGCGCGCAAATCGTGGGCGACGGTATAGGTGAAAGCTTCTAATTCTTCGTTAGCTCCTTGCAGTTCATTGGTGCGGAGTTCGACTCGCTGTTCTAACGTAGCGTTGAGCATCCGAATTTCCGCTTCTGCTTGTTTGCGTGCAGTGATGTCAATGGCGGTACTAATTACTAAACTTCTGCCGTCGGAAAGCTTGCCTAAAGGTGCCGAATAAAAGTCCCAAATTCGTTTTTCACCGCTGGCTGTGGTAATTATATATTCACCTTCAGAAAGGCGCGAGTTTAATTTGTGCAGCCAATTGATATTTGCTGGCACTACCGATTTGCGGCTGCCGTAAGCTTTTTCTGTCCAATCTTCAATTGTAGGAATTTCTGAGGATTTGTAGCCTGAGAATTCTGTCCAAGCGGAGTTAATTTGCAAAACTTCTCCGTTTTCAGCGTGCAGCATAATTGGCAGCGGGGCGTTAACAATGGCGCGGCGGAAACGTTCTTCGGTTAATTGCAGGGAATTGCGATCGCGTTCTAGCTCTTCTAGCAGTTGATTTTGTTTGATTTGGGCATTGTCGCGCAAAATGCGATCGCGCTTTACCAAATATAAAATTAACACCAGCAACAGCCAATCTACCACAGTAGCAACGGTAAAAGTGATGATTGTCAAATTAGCACTGGCTTGAGATTCTTGGGCGCGCTGCTGCAATATCACATTTTCCTCGGCAGTCATGGTGGCTACCTGCTGCCGAATCCCCTCCATGATTTGCTGTCCGCGATCGGTTTTTACCACCCGCAGGGCTGCTGCTAAGTTTTGTTTGCGCCGCAGATTGATGGTTTCTTGAAGTTCGGCTAATTTAGAGTCGATCGCACTTTTCAAGTCGCGAAGGCGCTCTTGCTGCCGATTGTTGTCGGCTGTTAGTTCCTGCAATCCGACTAATTGTGTGTTAACGTTGGCGATCGCAGTGTAATAAGGTTCTAAATACCGTTCTTCTCCCGTCAGCAAATAACCGCGCTGCCCCGTTTCAGCATCTTTTAAGGTAGAAAGCGTGGCTTCGAGTTCACTTAAAACTCCGTGAGTGTGGCTCACCGAGCGCTCGTTTTCCACTAACTTGAGAGTATTGCGGTAGGAAGTTACCGCATTAAAAATTAGCAGTCCCAAGGCGATGCCGATGCCTGCGGTGATTTGGCGAGTCAGCGATTTGTTCATGAAATAGTCGGCGCGCGAGTGCTGCTTTTTTTGTTATACCTCGCTCCGGGCGATGAATTTTTTGCTCGGGCAGACACGGCGGCCAAAGCAGATAAATTTAAGGCTCAAATTTGCGATCGATCTTGTTTTTAGTTTAGTGTCGCTGCTACACAAATACTAGACAAGTCTAGACATTTGCTTCTTACTTCGTCGGGAGCATGGGAGCGGTTATCCCTCCGTAAGCTTTCACGGTTTAGCCAACCGTGATAAATTGATGGCTGCGTTTAAATCCCTGTCCATCGAATGACCGCAACTTCCACAGTTATAAACCCTTTCTTTGAGTGGCATATCTTGAATATGCCCGCAACTCGAACAGGTTTTGCTCGACGGGAACCAGCGGTCAGCAACGACAATTTCACAGCCAAACTTTTTCGCTTTGTATTCTAGCTGGCGTTTAAATTCATGAAATCCGCAATCAGCTATTACCTGTGCTAGCTTGTGATTCTTTAGCATCCCTCCAATATTCAAGTCTTCTACTACTATCGTTGCGTGGTTTTTGCATAAGTAAGTAGTGACTTGATGTAGAGTATTCTTTCTGAGGTTTGCTATTTTTGCATGGTGTTTTGCCAGTTGGATTTTGGCTTTGTATCTATTGCTGGAACCTTTCACCTTTCTAGCAAGAACTCTTGATAATCTCTTCAGCTTTATAAAATGCGCTTTGTAGTGCTTTGGGTTCGGGAATACTACGCCAGTTGAAAGTGTAGCCAACTCTTTTACTCCCAAATCAACTCCTACAATTTCATGAGTTTTGACTGTGGGTTCATGATTCTGTTCGTAAGCAAATGCGATAAACCAACTGTCGGCAGTGCGTGAAATGGTGATTGACTTGCAAGTTGTGTGAGGTAGTCCTTCGTGGGTTTTTACCCAGCCGATTGTCGGCAACTTTATAGACGTACCACCCACAGGGATAGGCTTACCGCCCGCGTCAATAGTGAAAGAGTCGTGATGCCCCTTCTTTTTGAATCTGGGAAATCCACCTTTTTTTGAGAAAAATTTAGAGAACGAATCCCCAAGATTGTCAAAGGCGTATTGAGTTATTTTCTGGCAGATTCCCGTCTCTTTGATCCATGTAAATTCAGGTTTTACATGATTGTTGAAGAATTTCTTGAGTAGGTATTTATTGGGCTTTAATCCATCTTGATAAAGGCTATTCCAAGTAGCTAGTCCCCAATTATAAGTAAACCTCGCTATGCCAGCGTGTTTGCTCATAACCGTTGCCTGGTTCTTGTTTAGCTTTAACTTTGTCTTGATGGACAGAAGCATTGTTTGGCCTCAACACTCGATTTATTTGTTTAATTTTGCCACATCTTGTAGGGGTTTGTCAACAGCATTTTTTAGTTTTATTTGATTTCCTTGGAGTAATTTTGCAGACCGTATAATCGACAGGAAAAACAGTGAATTATTTCAAGTATTCTAGCAATTCATGTTGAGGAGACGGCGAGTCTTTTTACTGACAATCCAAGCTTTTTTGCGAATTCATGTGGTTTAAACAAAATGGTATACCGTAGATTTGTCCACAAGTGTACCACTCTG
This sequence comes from Microcoleus sp. PH2017_34_RAT_O_A, assembly GCF_020737885.1. Classification (NCBI taxonomy): domain Bacteria; kingdom Bacillati; phylum Cyanobacteriota; class Cyanophyceae; order Oscillatoriales; family Microcoleaceae; genus Microcoleus; species Microcoleus sp. PH2017_34_RAT_O_A. Next base: position 106,638 of record NZ_JAEQDD010000031.1, read on the forward strand.
TCTATTTATTTGCTACCTAGGTACTAGCTCCTCTTCGCATCCTCCTTAAGTAAGAGAGGCCAAATATACAATCTCTCGCTCTCTCGCTAAGCTTAATTAGTCATTTTCTGTGGCATCACTTTTGCTGCTTTGACTATTTCAAATCGCGGCGCAAAAAAAGGAGTTTTTACCTATTGATTTCGGTTGATTTATGGGGTATATTTTAGATAATGGAAGTGGTGACTTCAATTTAAAAATTTTCACTATTCCCATTATTAAATAATACCTTGTCAAGCAGCCCGCGTCAAGCTTTTTACCCGAAAAAAAAGGCGATTTTTTCATGATTTGTGAAAAAAATAACTTTGGGACGCAGGGGAGAAATTGCTAGGGAAACTAACCGCAGATAAACGCAGATTAACACAGATAATTTTCAGCATCCAGATGGAATCAATAGCAATTGGAGTCTACAGTCTGTTTGGAAGCGAGACGATCGCACTGCACGCCGGAAAAGATGATTCCGAGTGCAGTGGCGAAGCAGAGAATTAGGGAATAACAGCGGCTTTCATCGCCAAAATGCGATCGATCGCATCCTCAACAACCTTATCAGGAGTCGAAGCACCCGAAGTCACGCCGACGACAATATTACCTTCAGGCAGCCAATTTTCAGTTACGACCAAATCCCGGCCCAAAGGCTTGTGTTCGATGCGATTTCCCGGTAAAATGCGCTCCGCAGAATCAATGTGATAAGAAGGAAGAGTTTTGTCGATCGCAATTTCCTGCAAGTGAGTAGTATTAGAAGAATTAAAACCCCCAATCACCAACATCAAATCCAACTTTTCCTCAACCAAACTCAACATAGCATCTTGCCGTTCCTGAGTCGCATCGCAGATAGTATTAAAACTCAGAAAATGCTCATTAAGATTGGACGGCCCAAACTTCCGCATCATCGTCTTTTCAAACAACTTGCCAATATTCTCAGTCTCAGTTTTGAGCATAGTAGTTTGGTTAGCAATCCCGACACTTACCAAATCCACATCCGGGTCAAAACCAGCAGAACAAGCCTTGCTAAACTTAGCAAGAAACTCAGCACGATCGCCTCCGTGCAAGATATAATTGCTGACATATTCAGCTTCCTGCAAATTCAGCACAATCAAATACTTATCAGCAAAAGAACTCGTTGCCACAGTTTCTTCGTGCTTGTACTGACCGTGAATAATCGAAGTATAATCCCTTTTCTTGTGTTTTTCAACAGTATTCCAAACCTTAGAAACCCAAGGACAAGTAGTATCAACAATCTTGCAACCCCTATCGTTCAGCAACTGCATTTCTTGCACGCTCGCCCCAAAAGCAGGTAAGATTACCACATCGCCACTATCCACCACAGAAAAATCTTTCTGCCCCTTTTCCACAGCAATAAAACCAACTTCCATATCGCGCAAATGCTGGTTCACAGAAGGATTGTGAATAATCTCATTAGTAATCCAAATCCGTTCCGAGGGGAAGTGCTGGCGAGTCTCGTAAGCAATAGCCACAGCGCGTTCCACTCCCCAGCAAAAGCCAAAAGCCTCAGCCAGCCGGATGGTGACGGCGCCGCGTTGCAGCCTGTAATTGTTGTCGCGAATTTGCTGGATCAGGCTGCTTTGATAAGCTGTCTCCATTACGCCAGCTACCTCAGCTTCGTGTCCGAAACCCTTGCGGTGGTAGTTTTCAGACTGTTGGAGCGATCGTTTAAAAGCTTTAGTATCCATGCGGTACTGAGTTCAAATCTAGGTTAATTACCTTTGATTTTAGAAGGCCTGGGTGCGATCGGGATTATACGATTTTAGATTTTAGATTTTAGATTTTAGATTGGAATGAACTACTGCATAAGGGTTAGGATCGCAAATTAAATAATTTACACAACGAAAGTGGGATGGGCGGGGGAGCCCGTCCTTTAGAGACGGGCTCCCCCGCCCATCCCACAAAAACCATCAAATTATAAGTTATTTAATTCTCATTCCTTAGTGGCTTGTATAAAGTTACATTCTCTTTTGAAACTGGTATTATTTAATTCAGTAACGAACAGAGGCGCGACTTTCATGGGTTCGTTCAAAATAAAACAAAAAAAAGCGTAGAGACGCACATAACTGCATCTCTACGCGATGATCGAACTTACCCTGAAAATCAGCCCACCTTTTTCGGCGCGAAAGGAGAACCAGATTCAAAGGAACTGAAACCGCCGGCAAAATCCTCACCGTAAGCTTCTTCCCCGTGTTGGCCGATATCCAAACCTTGGTCTTCAGCAGATGAGGCGACTCGCAGTTCCATAAACTGCGCGAGAATTTTTAGGATGACAAAAGTACCGGCAGCCGCAAACACGTAAGTAGCTACAACGCCTACAAACTGTGTCACAATTAGCCCCGGATTTCCGGCAAACAGCCCGTCATTTCCGGCTGCGTTAACGGCTTTAGTCGCAAACACGCCTGTCAGAAGCGCGCCTACAGTTCCGCCGACGCCGTGAACCGGGAAGGTGTCCAAAGAGTCGTCAAATCCCAGCTTAGCTCGCAAGCTAACGGCGAAGAAGCAGCAAACGGAAGTTATCGATCCGATTAACAGGGCCCCCACTGGGAGTACGTATCCCGCCGCTGGTGTGATTCCCACCAATCCTGCTAGGAAACCACTGGCAATTCCGACTGCTGTCGGTTTGCCTCTGAGCACCCATTCGATGATTGTCCAAGTTAAACCGCCGGCTGCGGTTGAAATCATTGTGGTGACAAAAGCCACTGTTGCTAAGGAACCCGATCCTAAAGCGCTACCGCCGTTGAAGCCAAACCAGCCGAACCACAGGAGCCCTATTCCGAGCAAGACGTAGGGTACGTTGTGGGGGGTGTGGGGCTTGTTCAAGTGATCTTTGCGGGGCCCGATTACCCAAGCTGCGACAACCGCAGATACGCCGGAACTGATGTGCACGACTGTGCCGCCGGCAAAGTCTAATGCTCCCATCGCCCCCAGCCAGCCTCTACCCCAAACCCAGTGGGCTAGAGGAGAGTAGATGAATGTAGACCACAGCAGCACGAACCAGAAGTAGGTTTTGAATGTTACCCGTTCGACGATCGCCCCGGAAATCAAAGCTGGGGTGATGATGGCGAACATCATCTGGTAAACCATGAATACTTGGTGGGGTATTGTCGGTGCGTAGCCGATCGGATCTGGTTTGTCGGCTGCGACGTTGTTCAAGAACATCCAGTCGAAGCCGCCGATGAAGGTTTCAAATCCTTTCCCAAAGCCTTCGGAAACTGGAGTGGAAACGTCAAAGGCCAAACTGTAACCCCACAGCGTCCATGTGACGCCGATCAGTCCCATCATGACTAAGCTCATCATCATGGTGTTGAGGACGTTGCGCGATCGCACCAGCCCTCCGTAGAAAAACGCTAGTCCGGGTGTCATTAGCAACACCAGTGCTGAGGAGATTAACATCCAGGCTGTATCGCCGGTGTCGATCGGATTTGCCGCCACCGCAGCAGCCGCCGCCGCAGGGGGAGCAGCATCTTGAGCTAAGGCATTGTTCATCAGCGGCCAACTTAACAGCCACAGTGCGAGGATGCCGATCGTGAAACTTTTTTTGAGCACGTTATTTTTACCTTTTAATACTCAGCAATTCGCAGGGAAGACCGAGCCGATTTTAGATGTGAGGATTTTAGATGCAATAGTTAATTTGGTTTTAAGTCCCTGTTTTAGCGGAACGAATCTTTAATAGATAATTCCCCAATCCTCAAGCCCCGACTTCGTATAGTCGGACTCATCTAAATTTGTCAACTCTCAATCCCATACTCTCTGCCTTTTGGATTGCACCATTTGTACAAACTGTTATTCTGTATCATTGTATACTAAAAGCTCAACTATTATATTTTCTTAATCTATCCGCAGGTACTTGACATTACCCCTGACTTCGGAGTAAGCCGTGTTGGAAGGGGGAGAATGGGGGAGAATATGACTTCATCCTTCTAACTACTGACAACTGCCAACTGACAACTGCCAACTGACAACAGTCAACTGATTAATTTTTCAACTGCATTTGACTGAACATTTGCAAGGCCGATCGCCAAACCAGATAACCTCGCTCGTTAAGGTGTAAGCCGTCTGTACTGAGTTGGGTTGGTAAATTGCCGTCAGCATCCGCAAACAACGGCTGCAAATCCAGATAGGAAACATTTTCGGAACTAGCAATTTCTTTCAGTCGCCGATTGATTGCGCGAATCCGACTGTTGGGAATCGCTAATAGTCGATCGCGATTTTCCCAGGTAGACTGTTCCCCGCTGTGGGGCAAAATCGACTGCACCACCACTTGTGCTTTCGGGTGCGCCCACCGCAAATCGCGGATAATCTGTCGCTGGTTGTTCAAAATCCCTTCGTCGCTGGCCCCCCGCAATAAATCGTTAATCCCGATCATCACAAACACCGTATCGGGCAGAGTGCGATCGAACAACTGCAATCGCTTCAGCAAACCTACGGATGTCTCCCCCGAAATCCCCTGATTCAGCCAAATGCGATCGGGCGGTAACAGCTTCGTCGGAAACCACATACTCAAAGAATCTCCAGCCAAAACACTCAGTTTTGGGGGACGATTTGCTGCGGCAGCCTCAGCTTCCCGGCCCAACTGCGTCACCCACTGCTGGTAAGACCATTTGTGTCGAGGCCCTGCAAGGGGCAAGTCTGCCACTACTTTTGTAGAGTTTGTCGCCGTCGTCGAAGAGCGAATTAGTTCTTCAGTGCTTTCCGGCGTTAGTGCAGCACTAGCAGGGGAACTTTCTGTTAAGTTGTTTCCCCTACCGATTAGTTGAGCGACTGTGACAATTAGTACCGCGTTGGTAAGCAGAGATAGCAAAGCCCAAACCGGAACAGTTTTCGATCGGCTAACTTCCATCCCCAAGAGGGATTTATGAGTTCTACTTCTGCTAACTACTCCAAACTTCTCCATAAACTCAAGCGATTTGCAGGCACCATACTGAAATAATTGGCACTGATTGCTGCATCAAATTTTACCGTTCAATTTTCGCCTCAATTCTTGTAAGAATCAAGCAGTGTGCTGTGTTGGGCGTGACGGCGATGCAGAACTTTGCTTTTTGGCACTACTTTACCATAAAAAATCTGACTGCCAAGCTTTCTGGCGCAGAAATCAGGCGATTTTAGATTTTAGATTTTAGATTTAGGAATTCCGAATGACTTACTGTATCAGGATTTAGAGCTTTTCTAAAGTAGCTTTTTTTAAAGCTGAGCCGCACGCAAAAACCCAGTTTGTTAACGTAATTGCGAGATTTTAGCAAGGAATGCCAGAACGATCGACCTGGTTTAAAAGACTCAAGAGTGCGTCTGCGACTGTATCTGCGGGCGGGGGATTTCAGATTGTGGTTTTTCACAATTAAGCCCTAGATGGACGTACAAATCGCTCATCTAGGGCCAGAAAGCTGAAGAAAGTCGATCGTCCCACGCTTGAGAGTTTTGCTCTAAAGTTTGGTAGTTCTGTCCGCACCCCCCCCAGAATAACCGCCGTAGCTGCTTTCTGTTCTGTTGCCAGAGCTAGTTTCCTTCACAAACCCGGTGTAAGCTTCCATCCCATGTTCGCCGATATCCAAACCTTCAGCTTCCTCAACAGCAGAAACGCGGATACCCAACAAAGCTTTGAGTGCCAACCAAAAAATCGTACTCAGCAGCACGGTCATTCCGCCTACAGAGATAATACCGATCAACTGCGGTATTAGTTGATCGAAACCTCCGCCTACAAACAATCCCGCTTTCGGCCCAGCGGTATAAATTCCCGTTGTGGGCCCGTCAGCAAATAAGCCAACTGCCAGAGTTCCCCAGGTGCCACAGACTAAGTGAACGGAAGTTGCTCCTACAGGGTCGTCAATTTTTAAGTTGTCGAAGAATGTTACTGCAAAAACTACCATGATGCCGGCGATCGTGCCGATAATGGCAGAGTTGGGTATGTTAACCCAAGCGCAGCTCGCTGTCACCCCGACTAAGCCAGCGAGGATGCCGTTGATAATCATCGACAAGTCTGGTTTTCCGAGGTAAAGCCAAGCTGTAATTGTGGCAGCAACTCCCCCGAAAGCACCGGCGGTGTTGGTGGTGAGCGCAATGTGGGCGATCGCATTTGGATCGACAGCCATTGTCGAACCGGGATTGAACCCGAACCAACCGAACCACAGAATCAAACAGCCGAGGGTGGCAATGCTCATATTGTGTCCCGGCATCGCCACAGTGTCGCCGTCGCGGTACTTGCCGATCCGCGGTCCGAGAAATGCCGCTCCCATCAAAGCAGCCCAACCGCCTACCGAGTGAACCACTGCCGAACCTGCAAAATCGTAGAAACCTGCTGTTTGCAGCCAGCCGCCGCCCCAAATCCAGTGTCCGGTAATCGGGTAAGCAATTCCGACTAACAGCAAGCAGAAAATTAAAAATTCAAGGAATTTAATGCGCTCTGCAACTGCCCCAGAAACGATCGTAGCAGCAGTTCCCGCAAAAACTAATTGGAAAAAGAATTTAGCATTCAGGGGGACTCCCGTCCAGTTTAAGGATTTGAAAATGCCTTGATAAGCATCTCCCATAGCGGGGCTGTTGTCAGCCACGTTCAACAGGAAATATCCGCCGCTGCTGCCGATAAAACCGTTACCGTTGCTGAACATTAACGCAAAGCCGATCGCCCAATATGCGATCGTCGCAAGCGCAAACACAATCAGGTTTTTTGACAGTACGTTAACTGCATTTTTCTGGCGGCAGAAACCTGTTTCCAACATCCCAAAACCCGCGTTCATAAAGAACACTAGCATCCCAGCCACCATCACCCACATGGTATCCATGCCTACCTTGAGGCTGGCCAATTGCTCTTCGGTGGTTGGCGCAGCAGGAGGGGTTTGGGCTACTGCGGCATATCCCCAAATCAAGAAGATGACTGCTGCTATTGGTATACAGGCTTGCCAACTCGGACTGAGGCGGGCGATCGTCCTTTGTAATTTCTTGAACCTGCTGACTTTTGTCAAAAAGTTAGGGGCTGGCAAATTCAAAGACTCCCGCCTGACTTGTTTCGATTTTTTCTTTCCGACACTCATTTTCATCATTTTTACGCTTTTACAACTTATCAGCTCAGCTAGACCCCGAAAATTTCCCACAATTGTACTACAACACTTAGAGATTATTTGTTCATAGTGAGATATTTTTGATAGCCTAGCTCTTCTAGCTGAGTTTGTTTTTTCATTACAGATTCGGACAAAGTTTTCCGGTAATCCAGGATTCGCTCCAGCAATTGAGGCTGGGAAACTGCTAATATTTGAATTGCCAGCAAGCCAGCATTTTTAGCATTGCCGATCGCCACTGTTGCTACGGGTATACCGGCTGGCATTTGGACGATCGAGTACAGCGAATCTAGGCCTTGGAGGTGGCGGCTCGCTACTGGTACACCAATTACCGGCAATGGTGTTAAAGATGCTACCATACCCGGAAGGTGCGCCGCTCCCCCAGCACCTGCGATAATTACTTTCAAACCTCGTTGGTGCGCGGTTTGAGCATATTCCACCATCCGATCCGGGGTACGGTGGGCGGAGACAATTGCTACGGAGCAAGGTACGTGGAATTCTTCGCAAACTGCGATCGCTTCAGACATGGTAGGCAAATCCGAATCGCTGCCCATGATAATTCCAACTGTCGGTTGACTCATGCAATTTTCAGATGTGAGATTTCAGATTAATGGTAATTTTAAGTTATGGCGTTAACTAAAAGATCTCTTGCAAAAATACAACGCACCCCACCCCAACCCTCCCCGCGAGTTCGGGGAGGGGGTAAGATTATTCTTGTTTCCCCCCTTAATAAGGGGGGACTTGCGGGGGGTAAATTTGACGAGAGCAAGAGTTCTAAAATTTAGATATTTTGTAGCCAAACTGATGCTCGAAAGCAATTTGGTGACAAGCCAAGAGTGCAGAAAGCAAAAATCTCCACATCCTCATCAAGAGCCCGCAGATTTATCGAGGCGAGCAAATCTAAAATCTAAAATCTAAAATCTAAAATCTAAAATCGGATGACTGAAGCCACAACCCCAACTGCCGCCCCTACAGATATTCTCAATGCTCGCCTGCCCGGTTGCAAGGATTTGCAGATGCTTGCTGTTGACAACACGGGCATCATTCAAGAAGTTTGTTCGATGGACAAAGTATTTAAACGAATTGCTCCTCCCAATTTGCAAGTGATCGACGCTGCGGGTGATTGGGTTTCTCTGGGCGGTGTTGACTTGCAGATTAACGGAGCACTCGGTTTAGCTTTCCCAGATTTAGAAAGCAAGGATGTTAAAGTTTTACCTAAAATTTGTCAATTTTTATGGTATCAGGGAGTTGATGCTTTTTTGCCGACTTTGGTGACAACTTCCCTGGATAAGTTTAGGCGATCGCTCTCGACGATAGCTGATTATATGCGGACTGCAAAAACCGCTGCTCCTGCCACCAATAAATCCCAAAGTGCCGAAATAATCGGCGTTCACCTCGAAGGCCCTTTTCTCAACCCCCAGAAGCGAGGAGCTCACCCAGTTGAGTTTTTACTACCGCTAACAATAGAAAATGTCAAGTTAGTTCTAGGAGATTGTGCGGATATTGTCAAAATAATTACTTTAGCGCCGGAGTTAGACAGCACTGGTGAAGTCATTCCCTATTTGCAAAGTTTGGGAATTGCCGTCAGTCTGGGACACTCCCAAGCGACGGCAGAGCAAGCACAGCAAGCATTTGCCCAAGGAGCTTCAATGGTAACTCACGCTTTTAATGCGATGCCGAGTTTGCATCACAGAGAACCGGGTTTGTTAGGAGCGGCGATCGTTTATCCGGGCGTAAAATGCGGTTTAATTGCTGACGGCAAGCACGTTTCTCCGACAATGATTGATTTTTTGCTGCGTGCTGGCAGATACGACACAGGCGTTTTTTTGGTAAGCGATGCTTTGGCTCCTTTGGGTTTGCCTGACGGTGTTTATCCTTGGGATTCCCGACAAATGGAAGTCAGAAAAGGTACAGCATGGGTAAGATTGGATTACCATTCGCCGCTGGAATCTGCTACTTTGGCAGGTACAACTCTGCCGCTGTTGGCGGGAGTGCAGAATTTGGTAAGGTGGGGGATTTGCGAGGTAGAAAGTGCGATCGCCCTGGCAACTGAATCTCCCAGAAAGGCGATCGGACTTTCGGGAATTATCGGCAAACCGGCAACTCAATTGTTGCGCTGGAATTTCAATGCAGCGACAAAAGAATTGACTTGGCATCGATTGTTTTAAGTCATTAGTTATTAGTTATTGGTTATTCGTTATTCGTTATTCGTTATTTGGTAATTCTCCCACTCTCCCACTCTCCCGCTCTCCCCCTCTCCCTCTCCTACTCTCCCCCTGCTATAGCGCGTCGCGTGAGAACCCCGGTCTTTTAAGCCGGGGATGAAACGCAGTTGCAGCCTTAAGGCTGCCAGCATTCTATATTATTTGTTTCTTTGTTCTTCGATATATTTCCTGACAGTTTCAGTAGAAACGTTTCCAACACTGCCAACAAAATAACTAGGAGTCCACAATGTAGGTAATTTCAGTAATTCGGGAAACTCTTTCCTCAAGTAACTGGATGCCCTACCCTTAACTCTTTGCATGACGAAACTGGCGGAGTCTGTCGGCTTAATATTAAGCAATAAATGGACGTGATCCGGCATAATCTCCAAAGCAATAATTTTCCACCTGTTTTCCGTGACTACCTCAAAAATAATTTCTTGCAGCCGTTCTGCAATTTTGCCGACCAGAACGGCTTTACGGCGTTTGGGAATAAAAACAAAGTGCATATTGATCAGCGAGACGGCCTTGCTCTCGTGCCGATACTCTAAATCTTTTTTTGACAAACTCGCCATAAGACTATTGACTCCATCGACAGGTAGTGTATAATCAACACATTACATCAACAAGGTGACTGGCGTGTTTGGATGTCAGCAGGTATTGATTAAGCCCGATCAAAAGTTGAAAGCAGTTCTAGAATATATTTGTCAAGAGTCAAACAAACTACATAACTGTGCGGTTTACTACGTTCGTCAAGCATACTTTAAGGGTCATATTTTTGTCCGCCCGTTTGACGTAATCAACGAGTTAAAACGCAATCCTCATTACGGAGCTTTATGCGCTCAAGCAGCTCAACAGACTTGTGGTGCTGTCGGTGAGTCGGTAAAATCTTTCAAAGGATTGATTAAATTGTTTCGTGAAGGAAAGCTTGAATCTAGACCGAAATTTCCAAATTACCGTACTCCTGGCGGGCTTCACTTAATTGCCTATCCGAAACAGGCGCTTGGTAAAAAGTTGATTGATGGTCGAATTTCTATCCCTCTCGGACAAAAAGTTAAGGCTTGGTTCGGATTGAAGAACTTTCAAATTCAAATGCCTTCTAATCTGGATTATGCCGAGATCCGAGAAGTGAGAATCCTTCCTAGAAATGGTTGTTTTTATGCCGAATTCGTCTACAATTGATACTCCCCAGCCCGCTCCGGGACGGGGATTCTTGAAGAGTCCAAATGCGAACTTTCAAAGGCGAAATCAAAGCGCCTCTACTGACTCCTTCAAGA
>NZ_JAEQDD010000032.1:0-42762 GCF_020737885.1 Microcoleus sp. PH2017_34_RAT_O_A
AGTGGATAGGTTTTTATTTTTCACCCTCATTCTCTCCTTAACGGTGGCTCTAGTTCTTCTTGGGCCACCGTTCTCATCTTTAGTTAGTCTAAACTACAGAACATAACTTACTCTCGTTTATCCGCAAAACTCAAACAAGCCAAAATATCCTGTTGCGTGAGATAGGGAAAATCATCTAGGATTTCTTCATAACTCATCCCAGATGCAAGATATTCCAACACGTCATAAACCGTAATTCTCATGCCCCGAATACAGGGCTTACCACCACGCTTTCCCGGTTCGATCGTAATGATCTTAGCGATGTCTTGTTCTGACATGGCACTTTTCCTTTACCTTATTTTCTCAATTCTAGCTTAACAAAGGGATAAAGCGCTCCTAACGTTTGGTAGTTTCCAGCATTTTATTAGTTCCTTTAGTTTCCTAATTCACTTTAACTCAATCCCCCCACAGCCAGCACTCGCATCAAGTCCCATCAGGGCCGTACCCGGAGTCTTTTTGAGTATCTTTTCGCCGATCGCCCCCCGCCATGCAATAATGAGATAACTTGCACAAAAACTCTATCAGTAGTGTCAGCCTTGCCGCCTTACTACTACAGATAGCGTCTTCAATCTCAATTCGTGCAAATTCCCAATTAAACCGGCTGTCGCTCTACACAAATTTCTCCTAATGGCTGAAGTCCCCCAATCTCCCACAGAACTCGCCGAAGCCCTCAGAGGCTTGACAGATATCAATTTCCAATTACCAGATCCCGAAGACGAACAAATACCAGACTTCGATTTTGACAATCAGGTTGACAATGCCTGGAAAGTGTGCGATCGTTTCGACTTACAAACCGACATCTGGCGCGGACAAATTCTCCGCACAGTCAGAGATAGAGAAAAAAAAGGCGGCGACGGACGCGGTACCGGCTTCTTGAATTGGCTAAAAGAAAGAGAAATCAGCAAAAGTCAAGCCTATTCTTTAATCGAATTAGCTAAAAGTGCCGATACTCTCATCGAACAAGGAGATTTAGACCCAGAATCCATTAGAAACTTCAGCAAAAGAGCCTTTGTCGAAACTGCCAAAGCATCTCCAGAAGTACAGCAAATGGTAACAGATGCTGCCGGAAAGGGCGATCGTATTACCCGCCGCGAAGTCAAACAACTATCCGACGAATGGATGGCAATGAACTCCGATTTATTGCCAGAAGAAGTCAAAGAAAAAGCATCTAGCGGTTCTCTTCCTTCCCGCTATCTGGCTCCTTTAGTCAAGGAAATGGAGAAACTCTCCCCATCTCACCAAAGCGAAATTCAAAAAGAAGTAGCAGAAAATCCAGATGTAGATACAGTCAAACAGCTAACTTCTGACGCCAAGAATTTATCGAAATATCTCGATGCGGCCGCCCAAGTCCAAGCTCTGAACCAGTCTCACCTAGACATGGAAATGGCTTTGGAAGAATCTTTGCGAGTCGGCTGTTTGGGAACTACCGCCGATGTTGTCAAACAAGCCGCCTTGCTAGAACAAACTGTAGTCAAACTCTACACTGTTTGGAAGCGTTTAGGAAGTTTGGCAGATAGATTGTACGTGGATACAGGAGCAAGCACACCAAATTTGCGCTTACTTTTGGGATGCTTGGACAGTCTTTCCGGAGAAAAGATTGAAGTGGATTTTGGAGACGGAGAGCGCTCTATTCGCTTGCAAATTATCAGCGAATAGCTCAACCTTGACCTGGGTTCGTAGTGAGGACTTTAGTCCTCTCCAAATGCGGACTAAAGTCCTCACTACGAACCAAGTCTGCGTCAATCCCTGTTTATCTGCGGTGAAAATTTCTGATTTTGTTCCAAAGATAGCGGGGATTCAAATAACGCCGATATTTCGTAACTACTTCTTTTCCCAAAATTACCACGCTCAGCCAAAAACACACTTCGGCTAGCACAGCTAAAACAACATCTATTTGCGTTTTTTCGGCGATGCTCAGTGGTAGGAATGGTACAATAAACAAGATTGCCAGCCAGGGCAAAAAAGATGCAATAAATAAAAACCAACCCAGCTTTTGCAAATTCTGCATAGATTTCATTTATTGGATAATTATAGATCGGGCCGCGGTTAAAACCGCGCATACACAAAGGAAGTCCGAGCGAGGGTGTAAAGAAAATAACGTAATTTTAATTGCTCACTCTTCAACCCACGGAGGTGGGTTTTGTTTGTATAGACGCGGTTTCAACCGCCCGGTCTTCTTCGGCCCACCAACTCAATTCTTAATCCCCGTCGCCGCAATCCCGCGAATAAACTGCCGCTGGCCCGCCAAAAACAGCAACACCACCGGCACAGTCCCAATTACCACCGCCGCCATCAACAACGGCCAACTGCTAGTAAACTGTTCCTGAAACTGGGTTAAAACCAACTGCACAGTCCGCAACTCTGGTCGCGTTGTAAACACCAGCGGTTTAAACAAATCATTCCACTCGCCGATAAAGGTAAACAAAAACAGCGTCACCAAAGCAGGGCGCGCTAAAGGCAGCATCACCTGCCACAACACCTGCCAGCGGTTAGCCCCATCTAGCATTGCCGCCTCCTCCAACTCCACCGGAATTGTCAGAAAATACTGGCGCAGCAGAAAAATTCCGAAACCGTTAACCGCCGTCGGCAAAATCAGCGCCCCGTAAGTATTCAGCAAATGGCCCCACTTCAAAACCATGAATATTGGAATCACCAAAAGCTGAAACGGAATCACTAGCGTCGCCAAAACCACCAAAACTAGGGCCTGTCGCCCGCGAAACTTCAGCCTGGCCAAAGCATAACCCGCTAAAGCAGAAGTCACTACCTGAAAAGCAGTAACTGCGATCGCCACTAGAGTAGAATTAAGAAATGCCAACAAAAAATTCCCCCGTCGCCAAGCCTCCTGATAGTTTGCAAAAGTCAGGTCTGTCGCCTTGACACCGACACCAGATGGTGATAAAGAAACCCAAAAAACAGCAGCCAGCGGCAGCAGCACCAGCGCAGCCCCCGCCAGCAACAAAATAAAACTCAGCAGTTCCAGCGCTTGAGACCTGTCAAAGGATTTACCCATAAACTTGTGAATTAACCTAAAATAATAAGCTTGTGAGGCTCTCAAACCCGATCGCCTTCCAGATTCCCACACAACCGTAAATTTTTAGTCAAAAATAGGTAAAGTGTAGTGCACGTGACCCCAAAATTCAAAGGGGTTTCCAAACATCCTACAAGGTTATATAAGGAGACGACATATCTATGCCCCAGCTTGAGGCCAGCCCAACAATTGACTTTCAAACCGAAACTTACAAAGATGCTTACAGCCGCATCAACGCCATTGTGATTGAAGGCGAACAAGAAGCTCATGACAATTACCTGCAACTGGCAGAAATGTTGGCTGACAAAAAAAGTGAGTTAATTGGCTTGTCCAAGATGGAGAACCGCCACATGAAAGGCTTCCAAGCTTGTGGCAAGAATCTCAAAGTCACGCCTGACATGGTATTTGCCAAGGAGTTCTTTTCGGATTTGCACAGCAACTTCCAAACGGCATCCGCCGAAGGTAAGGTTGTAACTTGCTTGCTGATTCAATCACTCATTATCGAGTGTTTTGCGATCGCAGCCTACAACATCTACATTCCCGTCGCCGATGACTTTGCACGCAAAATCACCGAAGGCGTCGTCAAAGAAGAATACAGCCACCTCAACTTTGGGGAAGTCTGGCTGCAAGCTCACTTTGAAGAATCCAAAGCTGAACTCGAAGCCGCCAACCGCCAAAACCTGCCCATCATCTGGAGGCTGCTAAACGCTGTCGCAGACGATGCTAGCGTTTTGGGAATGGAAAAAGATGCTTTAATTGAAGACTTCATGATTGCCTACGGCGAAGCCCTGGGTAACATAGGGTTTAACAACCGCGACATCATGCGGATGTCAGCACAAGGCCTCGCAGCCTAATCAATTTGGAAATAAGGAATGGGATAAAAATTAAAAATTAAAACCTTTTAATTTTCCCTTCTTCCTTCTGCATTACAAGGTCTTGTACCCCAATCAAGTTGGAAATAAAGAACGGGAACTAAATTAAAAAAAATTAATTTTCCCTTCTGACTTCTGACAACTGATAACTGATAACTGACAACTAACAACTGTCAACTGTCAACTGTCAACTGACATCTTTCTTCTTCCTTCATTTGACAACTTAATGTTTGGTCTAATCGGTCACTTAACCAGCTTAGAACACGCCCAATCAGTAGCTAACGAGCTGGGCTATCCAGAATATGCCGATCAAGGGCTCGATTTTTGGTGCAGCGCACCGCCCCAGATAGTCGATCATATCACTGTCACTAGCATTACCGGGCAAAAAATAGAAGGCCGCTATGTGGAGTCGTGTTTTCTACCAGAAATGCTAGCCACTCGCCGGATCAAAGCAGCCACTCGCAAAATCATTAACGCGATGGCACACGCTCAAAAAAACGGGATTAATATCACTGCTTTAGGCGGCTTTTCTTCGATCATTTTTGAAACCTTCAACTTGCAGCAAATTAAGCAAATCCGCAATCTAAAGTTGGAGTTTGAACGCTTCACCACTGGTAACACCCACACGGCTTACATCCTCTGCCGCCAAGTAGAAGAAGCAGCCCCCAAATTGGGGATTGAACTTTCAAAAGCTACTGTGGCGGTTTGTGGTGCTACTGGAGATATTGGCAGTGCTGTCTGCCGCTGGCTGAATGTTAAAACTAATGTAGCAGAATTGTTGCTCATTGCCCGCGACAAAGAACGATTGCAAGATTTGCAATCGGAATTGGGACGAGGCAAAATCATGGATTTGGAAGAAGCTCTCCCCCAAGCGGATATTGTAGTCTGGGTAGCCAGTATGCCAAAGGGAGTAGAAATTGACCCGAAGACATTGAAGCAACCCTGTTTGTTGATTGACGGTGGTTATCCGAAAAATCTGGCAACTCAGGTTCAGCATCCCGAAATTTACGTACTCAATGGCGGGATTGTGGAGCATTCCCTCGATATTGAGTGGAAGATTATGAAGATTGTGAATATGGATGTGCCGGGCCGGCAGTTATTTGCCTGTTTTGCCGAATCCATGCTGCTGGAATTTGAAAAGTTGTACACCAATTTTTCTTGGGGACGGAATCAAATTACGGTAGAAAAGATGGAGCAAATCGGAGAAATTTCCGTCAAGCACGGTTTCCGACCTTTGATGTCATTTTGATGTGATTGATTAAGGGTTATTGGTTATTGAGGAAATTTTTTCTGATAATAACCAGTAACTTTTTTTTTGAGGGAGTTAAGAGTTGAGATTGTGTTCGATCGCACGACTCGAAGAAAAGTTTTTGGCAGTCAGGACAAAGAGTGCGGATCGGTCAAAAATATACAGCTAACGGTTATTTAACCAGACATGATATAGTGGTCTATCGCTCAACTTATTCAAGAGATTGAGCTGAGATCAAATTGTCCCCGCAGTTTTTGATGGTCATGACTTCGATGATTTTTTTGCCCATTGTCTCGGAGATGTCGAGAGCTTGGGAAAGTTCAACTAAGAAATCTTTTTCCTCGGTTGTGAAAACTCCATCTACCAAGACCAAATCTGTGGCAATTGCAAAAGCTGTTTCTCGAAGCTGAGCATTCAATGCGTTTTTAGCTGCGGCAAATACTTCGGCCGGAGTGTACAGACTGCTCAATTTCAGAACTTTCTTAAATAGTTCTTGGAAGTGTTCGCCAGAATAAGAGCCGAACAAGCGAATGTGATTGGCGGCAAGGGTTTGTCTTTCGGCTTCGGATATTTCACCGTCGGCGGCAACAGCTAAGACTGAAATAGCTGTCAAAGCTTCCGACGGACTGAGTTCGATCGCACTTGTATCGCTTTTTGCGCTTTGGAACAATTCAGCAGGGTTAGGTCTTTTGTGGCTGTGGGCAGGCATAGGGGGGGTGGTTCAGTTGACAGTTGACAGTTGACAGTTGACAGTTAACAGCTACCTGGAAGCAAGAGGATTGGATTAATGAATAGTCTGATTTTAATTTCTCCCTACAAGGGTTTCGGCTTTAAACCAATTCTTTCTGGTAAAACTCTGGGATTAAGCAAAAATAGTGTAACAAAAAACGAGGCTCAAGCCTCAGGTTTTCAACTCTGGCTACGAAGAAAAACATAATTCAAAATTCAAAACTTCCCAAGAACCCTCTTTTTCAGTGTCAACTGACAAGGTAGGATCGGGAAACAGTCGATCGACTTTCACCTTAAAAACCCTATAGAAATTATCAGCGTGGCAAACCCCGACCGCAAACCATTACTCCTAGATTTTGAAAAGCCTCTGGCCGAACTCGAAACCCGAATTCACCAGATTCGCGAACTCGCCGCAGAAAACAGCGTCGATGTCACCGACGAAATTCGCAAACTCGAAGCTCGTTCCGCCCAACTGCGACAAGAAATTTTCAGCAGCTTGTCCCCTATGCAGCGGCTGCAACTCGCCCGTCACCCGCGCCGCCCCAGCACCCTCGACTACATTCAGGCAATTAGCGACGAGTGGATCGAGCTCCACGGCGATCGGCGCGGGGGAGACGACCCCGCCCTCGTCGGCGGAATTGCCCGCATAGACGGGCGCCCTACAGTCATCATCGGCCATCAAAAAGGACGCGACACCAAAGACAATATCGCCCGCAACTTCGGGATGGCAGCTCCCGGCGGCTACCGCAAAGCCCTGCGGTTGATGGAACACGCCGATCGCTTCGGTATGCCAATTTTCACCTTTATCGATACTCCGGGGGCTTGGGCTGGCTTAGAAGCCGAACAGCTCGGACAGGGAGAGGCGATCGCCTGCAACCTCCGAGAAATGTTTCGCCTCGACGTTCCAATTATTTGCACTGTCATCGGCGAAGGCGGTTCCGGCGGCGCATTAGGTATCGGCGTCGGCGAGCGGCTGTTAATGTTAGAACATTCCGTGTATACCGTAGCCACCCCCGAAGCTTGTGCGGCCATCCTCTGGAAAGACTCCGGTAAAGCCAACTTAGCCGCCGAAGCCCTCAAAATTACTTCCTGGGATTTGAAAAACCTCGGCGTTCTCGATCAGATAGTACCCGAACCCGTTGGTGGCGCGCACTCCAATCCCCTGAAAGCTGCGGCTATGCTCAAAGGAGCTTTGTTGGAAAACTTAGCAGAACTGACACAGCTCACCGGCCAGCAGCGACGCGATCTCCGGTATCAAAAATTCCGCGACATCGGTGTGTTCACTGAAAAGGTTGCTTGAGCCGACGAATTCATAGTTATTAGTTATGAGTTAAAAATCTCTTAACTTCAAACTCATAACTCACAACTCACCATTCTGCGAATCTGTCAGCAGTGTTATAATTTTTCAGATGACATCGGCTTAACAGTTCTTAATGTTAATTTCATAATTAACTGTGTTCACCCGTGGCAAACAGCTTTCTAATTTGCCGAAGAAGGCTGTAACGCTTGAGAGAGTTGCCGAGCGAAAGTATCAGGAAATTTAATGAACGATCGAACAACAAAGCAGGCTCTGATTACCGGAGCCAGCAGCGGTATTGGCAAAGCAACTGCTCTAGGGTTCGCTGCCGTTGGCATAAATCTGGCCTTAGTTAGCCGAGAGTCAGAAAACCTAGAAGCCGTTGCCACAGCAGCCCGAGAATTCGGAGTGAAAGCAGAAGCTTATCCCTTAGACTTGGCAAAAATTGAGCAAGTGCAAAGCGGCATCAGCGAGATCGCAGCTCAATTCGGCCCCGTAGATATCCTGGTCAACAGCGCTGGCATGGGCTACACCGGCTCATTGACCGAAACGCCCCTAGCCGACTGGCAGAACGTTCTAGACCTGAATCTTACTAGCGTTTGGCAGTGTATTTTAGGAATTTTGCCGGGAATGCGCGATCGGCGATCGGGAATCATCATCAACGTTTCCTCGATCGCAGGCACCCAAACCTTCCCCAACTGGGGAGCCTACTGCGTCAGCAAATTCGGTCTCATGGCTTTATCCAAGACATTAGCCGCAGAAGAACGGGCTGGCGGAATTCGCGTCACAGCCATCTGTCCGGGTTCTGTCAACACTCCCATGTGGGACACAGAGAGCGTCCAAGCCGATTTCGATCGCAGCGCGATGTTAACTCCAGAAATCGTCGCCCAATCAATCCTGCACGCAGTTCAGTTACCGACAAGTGCAGTCATTGAAGAAATCACGCTCATGTCCAACGCCGGAGTTTTGTGAACTTGAGATTGTAGAAAGCTGGATTTTTATCGAATTCAACAATCTTTAAATCTCTCGTTCTATCCCTCAATCGAAAATCGAAAATCGATAGGTATATGCCGAATCGAAAATCGAAAATCGAAAATAGATTCATCCTCACACCAACTTTTTATGACAATTGCATCGAATAACGGTACGAACGGCTCAAACTCAATCTCAACTGACACCATGAAACAGCCCGCAACCGCCGATAACAACTTGCCCCGCATCGCCACTCGACCCGATCGCAATTCCTCCCACGGTCAAGAATCCAACGTTCCGGTAACCTCAGAAATAGGTCAGGAAGAAATGATGGAAGCCGTTCGGACGATGCTGCTGGGAATAGGAGAAGATCCCGAACGCGAAGGATTGCTCAAAACCCCGAAGCGGGTAGCAGAAGCAATGCGGTTTCTCACCAGCGGTTACAGTCAATCCCTCGAAGAACTCCTCAACGGCGCTATCTTTGACGAAGGTCACAACGAAATGGTACTGGTGCGAGATATCAGCGCCTTCAGTATGTGCGAACACCATATGCTGCCATTTATGGGTCGAGTTCACGTCGCTTACATTCCCAACCAAAAAGTAGTGGGACTGAGCAAACTAGCGAGAATTGTCGAAATGTACAGCCGACGATTGCAGGTACAAGAACGTTTGACGCGCCAAATTGCCGAAGCAGTTCAGACAATATTGGAACCACAGGGAGTGGCTGTAGTAATGGAAGCCAGCCATATGTGCATGACGATGCGGGGCGTGCAAAAACCCGGTGCTTGGACAGTGACGAGTGCGATGTTGGGCGTGTTTCAGGAGGAACAAAAAACTCGCGAAGAATTCCTGAATTTGATCCGCCACCAACCGGCATTCTTTTAGTCAGTTGACAGTTGACAGTTGACAGTTGACAGTTGACAGTTGACAGTTGACAGTTGTCGGTTGACAGTTGTCAGTTGTCGGTTGACAGTTGACAGTTGACAGTTGTCGGTTGACAGTTGTCAGTTGTCAACTGTCGGTTGTCGGTTGTCAGTTGTCGGTTGATGACTGCTTACTGCTGACTAATGATGACTTTTAAGCAGCCCCAAAACCGGTACCGTGCCAGGTACACTCGTTAAAAGGAGCTCCCCAAATTTTAGAGTCTTGTTCAAGCTGCCAGATTCAAGGCTGCAAGAAAATCTAAAATCTAAAATCTAAAATCTAAAATAGACTGACGATCGCCAAATAAGCTCATAAAATAGACGAGTGACTTATGGCTTGTGACTAAACGATGAATCCTATTAAATTCGGTACAGATGGCTGGCGCGGCATCATTGCTGACGATTTTACCTTCGATCGCGTAGCGTTGGTAGCTCCCCTAGCAGCACAAGTTCTCGCACAAACCGGCGGCAATAATGCCAGTAGCGGCACTGTAATTGTCGGTTACGATCGCCGATTTCTGGCTGAAGATTTTGCCCTCGCAGCAGCTAAGGCAGTCCAAAACGCCGGATTTGACGTGCTCCTCAGCGAATCCTACGCCCCAACTCCGGCTTTTAGTTTAGCTGCCAAACAATTAAATGCTTTAGGTGCGATCGTCCTGACAGCCAGCCACAATCCCGGTGCATATTTAGGATTAAAAGTCAAGGGCGGATTTGGCGGTTCAGTTTCGCCCGAAGTTACGCAACAGATAGAAGCAAAACTCGAAAATCCGGCGGCACTTTCAGCAACTCCCGGAAAATTGGAAAGTTTCAATCCTTGGCCGGCTTACTGCAAAACCTTGCGGGAAATGGTGGATATTGAAGCGATTAAGGGGGCGATCGCATCCGGGAAAATCACAGTATTTGTAGATGTAATGCACGGCGCAGCGGCGGGCGGATTAGCTCAAATATTAGAAGAAACAGTGCAGGAAGTCAACAGCGATCGCGATCCGCTGTTTGGTGGCGGTGCACCGGAACCTTTGCCGCGCTACCTGTCGCAGTTGTTCCGCGTCATGCGGACTCACCAGCGAAAAGCATCTGGTTTGTCGATCGGATTTGTATTTGACGGAGATAGCGATCGAATTGCTGCGGTTGACTCTAGCGGAAACTTCCTCAGTTCGCAAATCCTAGTTCCTATATTAATCGAACACTTAGCCAAACGGCGCGGCTTCACCGGAGAAGTCATCAAAACCGTCAGCGGTTCCGACATCATGCCCAAAATTGCCGAACTTTACGGCTTACCATTGTTTGAAACGCCGATCGGTTACAAGTATATTGCCGATCGAATGTTAACCACCCAAGTCCTAGTCGGCGGCGAAGAATCCGGCGGAATCGGCTACGGTACCCACATACCCGAAAGAGACGCGTTGCTATCGGCGCTGTACTTGCTAGAAGCCGTTGTCAAATCCGGGGAAGATTTGAGCGACATCTATCGCCGACTGCAAACAGAAACTAATTTTACTTCAGCTTACGATCGCATTGACTTGCATCTAGCAAGCATGGCAGAAAGAGCGCGTTTGCTGTCGCTGCTGCAAAATCAACCTCTCACAGAAATAGCGGGGAAAGCAGTTGTAGATTGCAACAAAGTTGACGGATATAAATTCCGTTTGGCTGACGGAAGTTGGCTGTTAATTCGGTTTAGCGGTACTGAACCAGTGTTGCGGTTGTATTCGGAAGCTGCGACCTTGAAAGAGGTGATGCAAAACTTGAATTGGGCGAAGAGTTGGGCACAGAATTGAGAAGAGTTTGCCACCGCAGATAAACGCAGATAAACGCGGATGAATTAATATGAAACCTCTCTTTCTCTGTGTTCTCTGCGGCCTCTGTGGTTCAAAAAAATCTTTCTTATTCATAAATCAAAAGTATTGCAGGATGTGCCGCCATTAAAAATCTCTAAATTAGACAAACAATCTTAAAGCAGCGCACCTGACAAAGCTTGATACACAATAATTGTTCGTGCTTGTTTATTCAACAATTGTGTAAGGTGCGTCGCCACTCGAACAGTTGATTTTTATGCAGAGATTTTTAAGAGATCCACACCCTACGGAAGAATGTTGTAAGAGTTTTTAATAATTGGTATAAAAGCAAATGGCATACAGCGATTTCAGCCTTGCGAGAGTCAAAAAAGATTTTGGATTAACTTTAGATGAAACGCGCAATTTATTTGCAGACACAGAACCTGTTACACCATCAGAAATATTAACAACAATTCTCATCGATTATGTGCCACTCGCAACTTTCATATCAACTCAAAAAGCTCGATCGGAATTTTTAATTGCTCCGATTTTGGCAGAAGTTAGGCGAATGTTAAACAAACGAGTTTCTCTTTTCTCAGGTAAAGATTTTATAGTCGATCCAGAAAGAGGTTTGCAAGGGTTTTGCGATTATATCATGAGCGGTTCTCCAGAACAATTATTCATCAGCGCTCCGGTTGTAACAATTTTTGAGGCAAAAAAAGAAGATATTATGGGCGGGTTGGGTCAATGTGTTGCAGCAATGGTGGCGGCTCAATCTTTTAATCAAAATCAAGACACTGAGATCGATCGCATTTACGGCGCGGTGACAACGGGTACTAACTGGAAATTCTTGATTTTGGAGGAAACTACTGTTTATATCGATCAGATCGAATATTATATTCAAGACGTTGATAAGATTTTGGGAATTTTGTTGCAGCCGTTTCACCAATCTTTTGTTAAGATAGATCCGTAATTTTTAACAGAAATAATGACAAATAATAAATTGCTAGTTGTGGCTACGGGCAATCCTGGCAAAGTTAAGGAAATGCAGGTTTATCTTCAGGATTTGGGATGGGAGTTGCAACTGAAGCCGGCAGAGTTGGAAATAGAAGAAACTGGCGAGACTTTTATCGCTAATGCTTGTTTGAAAGCTTCGGAAATTGCCAAAGCGATCGGTGAATGGTCGATCGCCGATGATTCTGGTTTAATGGTAGATGCACTCGACGGTCAACCTGGGATTTACTCGGCGCGCTACGGAAAAACCGATGCTGACAGGATATCTCGGCTTCTCAAAGAATTGGGAACCGAACAGAACCGGGGTGCACAATTTGTGTGTGCGATCGCGATCGCCCGTCCCGACGGTACAATTGCCCTGCAAGTAGAAGGAATTTGCCGCGGCGAAATCCTGCACACTCCTCGCGGTACGGGAGGTTTCGGGTACGATCCGATTTTCTACGTACCCGCACAGCAACAGAGTTTTGCCGAAATGACACCGGAAATTAAGCGATCGCACTCCCATCGCGGTCAAGCATTCCAGGCTTTATTACCACAAATGAAGTCATTAGTCAAGTAATTTCGGAGGGAAAAAGGAAGAAGGAAGAAGTCAGTTGTTATGGGTTATTAGTTATTGGTTATTTGTGATTGATTACCAATGCCCAATGCCCAATGCCCAATGCCCAATGCCCAATGCCCCATTCCCAATTCCCCATTCCCAATTCCCCAGTATCCTAGATTGCCTCCAGGTTCTTTTCTCCCGTCCGAATGCGGATAATTTGTTCTACGGTGGAGATGAAAATCTTGCCGTCGCCAATCTCGCCCGTGCGGGAAGCAGCGATAATTTTATCAACCACCATGTCAACCTGATCGTTTTCGACAACAATCTCGACCTTGAGCTTTTGCAAGAACTCAACAGTGTACTCAGAACCGCGATAGCGTTCTGTCATGCCCTTCTGACGGCCAAAACCTCTAACTTCAGAAACAGTCATCCCCACAATCCCAGCATTGACGAGTGCGATTTTCACTTCGTCAAGTTTAAACGGGCGAATAATAGCTTCAACCTTTTTCAAGTTTCTCACTCCTAACATTACTGCTTTCGTTATATTACTTAATCGGCGTGACATCTTTTAAGATCACTGCCAACAGCAACTATTTTGTCAAATATATTACCTTATGTTGTACTCCCGATGAAATAATGCAGGTCAACATTTAACAACATTCCCTGATTTTCCGGCGGTGGTGGCCGTGTGGAGCCGATCGCGGTAAAGTGAAAAAGACCCAAGCCCAGAGTCGCCGATCTGCTAAAACAGAAAAAGAACACAGGAGACAGGATTTTTCGCCCGTTTCCGCTTTGCACAAGTCAGATTTGCACGTATTGCTGAAAACTATAATTGCCAGAAGCGGTCAGTTAAACTATTCCTATGCACCCAGCTAGCCCTCCCCCTGACCGCAGCGGGCTTGATGCCCTACTGAGAAATCGCCCCTTCCTCACCTTGTGGACTGGCCAGTTGTTGGCCCAAGTGGCGGATAAAATCTTTTACGTATTGCTGATTATTCTGCTGAAAACAGGCGACTACCGACCCTGGCCCGTTTCTTGGCAGCATTCGGAAAATTCGATGCTGTCAGCGGTGATGATCGCCTACACGCTGCCGGCGATCTTCTTTGGTTCGGCGGCCGGTATCGTGGTAGACCGCTTTTCCAAAAAGCAAATGCTGATCGGCTGCAACGCGATCCGAGCGGTGTTGATTGGATCTTTGCCGTTTTTGCCCAAAACTTTTGTGGTGTTGTTGGTACTCACGTTTTTAGTGTCTACCGTAACGCAATTTTTTGCTCCCGCAGAGGCGGCGGCAATCCCGCTGGCTGTGGGGCGAGAGGGACTGATGTCGGCAAATGCTCTGTTCGCCTCGTCCACAATGGGCGGGATAATTGTCGGAATGACGATCGGCGAACCGATATTTACTTGGCTCAAACACAGCTACGGGCCAGCTTCTCAAGAGTTTTTCCTGGGCGGGTTGTACCTGATTTCAGCAGGTTTGCTCTACTTGATGCACATTAAAGAAAATCGCGGCGGTAGCAGTGGCAAAAATGTTCATCCTTGGCAAGACTTCAAAGAAGGTTTGCGGTATTTGAAGCACAATCGCCTGGTTAGCAACGCGATGTTGCAGTTGACGATTTTGTATTCGGTGTTTGCGGCGCTGCAAGTTCTGGCGATCGCACTTTCGGGCAAAATAGGTCTCAAAGAAACTCAATTTGGGTTTTTGCTGGCTGCTGCGGGCATCGGAATGGTCTTCGGCGCGGCGTTTTTGGGTCACTGGGGCGATCGAATGCACAACAAACCTTTGCCATTAATTGGTTTCGTAATGATGGGTTTTGTGTTGGGAATGTTTGCCTTTGTCAGACAGCTTTGGCTGGGATTCGGATTGAGTGCTCTGTTCGGTTTTGGCGCTTCCTTAATTAACGGCCCGATGCAAGCTTTGATTCAAGAAAAAACTCCCGAATCCATGCGGGGAAAAGTCTTTGGCTTGGAGAACAATGCGATTAATATTGCTCTCAGCTTGCCTTTAGCACTGACCGGCCCGCTGACGGATGCTGTCAGCAAAGCCGTGGGATCGGATGACCTCGGCTTGCGGATCGTGCTGCTGAGTTTGGGCTTTTTAGTTCCAGTGATGGGCATGGCAGCTTGGTACCATACCCGCAAAGCCTTAAAGGCGTGACATACCCGACACTCATTTTGTAAACAAATAGAGTGCGGGCTTCCTCTTTCAACGGGAGAGCCTCGACGCGAGCCATCTCTAAGCTGGTCTTATCCTCCCTCCGTAGGTTTCACTCACCCGAAGGTGGTCCTAACTAGCAAGATAATCACTTATCTTTTCCGGCAGACTCCCTGTGTCCCAAGGAGTAGAATTGTTGATTTTTTCACCCATCCATCAGCTCTTTTACGGCAAGAAAGGGATTTTGGGGCTACCAGTCTGAAACTGATAGGTGGTGTCTAGCCTTTATACAACGGAAAGTTCGCCCACCACGGCTACTCTTATCATCCCCGCTTATTTCGATCCTATCATGGATTCGCTATCGCTCAATTTGTTTGCTGCTCGTTTTCATCCCGTCACTCATCCTGTAAGCGGATAGAGTGCCGGACTTCCCACTCGTATTAGTTAAAAGTTTGACTGATCCCTCTGCCTAAAGGCGAGGGGATTTTAAACGGATACTACGTTGAGGGGCTGAAGCCACACTTCGCACTAGCAATATTTCCCGACGATCGCACATCGCTCGCGAAACTTTTTGTAAAATATTAGCAGTTAAATTTTCAGAGTTTGATTATTGAGATTAAAGTGTTATAAAAGCTTTCATTAAAAAACATAATTAGTTTGAGGAAAGAAATTCTGTGCAACTAAAAACTAAAGTCGCCGTTAAACGTGCAACTGGTGGATTTGCTCTGATTGACAGCTTGATCCGCCACGGTGTCAAGCATATTTTTGGTTATCCCGGCGGCGCAATTCTGCCGCTTTACGACGAACTCTACCGCGCTGAAGAAAGTGGCGGGATCAAACACATTCTGGTGCGGCACGAACAAGGAGCAGCCCACGCAGCCGATGGGTATGCCCGCGCTACCGGACAAGTTGGGGTTTGTTTCGCGACTTCCGGGCCGGGTGCAACTAATTTGGTGACGGGGATTGCGACGGCGCACATGGATTCTATCCCAATGGTAATTATTACCGGTCAAGTGCCCCGTCCGGCGATCGGCACTGATGCGTTTCAGGAAACTGATATTTACGGCATTACTTTGCCAATTGTCAAGCATTCCTATGTAGTGCGCGATCCGAGAGATATGGCGCGAATTGTCGCTGAAGCTTTCCACATCGCGAGTACGGGACGCCCGGGCCCGGTGTTGATTGATGTTCCCAAGGATGTTGGTTTAGAAGAGTTTGACTATCTCCCCGTGACACCCGGATCGGTGAGAATTCCTGGCTATCGCCCGACAGTCAAGGGAAATCCTCGGCAGATTAATCAAGCGATTGAGTTGCTGAAGGAAGCGAAGCGTCCTTTGCTGTATGTGGGCGGCGGGGCGATCGCAGCCGGGGCCCACGAGGAAATTAAGGAACTCGCCGAGATGTTCCAATTACCTGTCACGACAACGCTGATGGGCAAAGGTGCATTTGATGAAAACCATCCTCTGTCTGTGAAAATGCTGGGGATGCACGGCACTGCTTATGCTAATTTTGCCGTTACCGAGTGCGATTTGTTGATTGCTGTCGGAGCTCGGTTTGACGATCGAGTAACGGGAAAACTAGACGAGTTTGCCGCGCGGGCGAAGGTGATTCACATCGATATCGATCCGGCGGAAGTCGGCAAAAATCGCGGCCCAGACGTGCCGATTGTCGGAGATGTCCGGCAAGTTTTGATGGATATGCTGCGCCGCTGTCGGGAAACTGGTGTTTCGGGAACTGCCGGACAAACTGGGGAATGGCTGCACAGGATCGATCGCTGGAAACAGGATTATCCGTTAGTTGTGCCTCACTACCCCGATATTTTGTCTCCCCAGCAGGTGATTTCGGAGTTGGCGACTCAAGCGCCGGATGCTTACTACACAACGGATGTCGGTCAACATCAAATGTGGTCGGCTCAATTCTTAAACAACGGGCCGCGCCGCTGGATTTCCAGCGCTGGTTTGGGAACAATGGGTTTCGGGCTGCCGGCGGCGATGGGCGCGAAAATGGCGCTACCCAACGAGCAAGTGATTTGTATTGCTGGCGACGCTAGCATCCAAATGAATATTCAAGAGCTGGGAACACTAGCACAATACGGCATTAATGTCAAGGTTGTAATTGTAAATAACGGCTGGCAGGGGATGGTGCGGCAGTGGCAACAGGCGTTCTACGGCGAGCGTTATTCATCGTCGAACATGACTGTAGGGATGCCGGATTTTGTGATGCTGGCTGAGGCTTACGGCGTGAAGGGGATGCTGGTTTCAGGGCCGGATGAGTTGGAGGGTGCGATCGGGCAAATGCTCGCTCACAACGGCCCTGTGTTGATGAACGTGAAGGTGACGAGGGACGAAAACTGCTATCCGATGGTAGTTCCAGGTAAGAGTAATGCTCAAATGGTTGGTTTACCGGAACGGAGTAAATTGGAATCTGCGGAGTTGATTTATTGTCCGAGTTGCGGCGCGAAGAATGTTTCGAGTAATAAGTTTTGTCCTGAGTGCGGGACAAAAGTTTAAGGAGTTTTGAGTGGGGGCTTAGGCTGTGCCTATTAGTCTCAACTTAAGGTCAAACGTAGTCATAGACTGCTGTTTATCGTCGAGGCCAGATCCCCCCTTAGCTTGCCCCCTACTCCCCCTTAAGAAGGGGGGAACCGGAGCGATCTCAAAGTCCCCCTTCTTAAGGGGGATTTAGGGGGATCGGGCCTCGGATAAAAGCGAGAGATACAAAGGTTTTGGGGTTAAGTTGACACATATCGGCAATGCTGTGTCCTTACCCGGCTCTGCTATTTGACATTTAACACCATGTCCGCTGGCATCGCATCGAGAGCTTTAATCTGTAATCTCTAAGCATATTTTATGAGCCAGTGTCTAAACCCTGATTGCCTATTCCAAAACCCGTCTGGCTATACAAATTAAAATACATACAGCTTAGATATGCCCTATAAAATAGAGTTTACAACCGAATCTTTGCAAGACCTAAAACGTCTCAGATAAACCGATCGCAGTAAAGTAATCGATGCAATTGAAACCCATCTCCTACACAATCCCAGCCAAGAAAGCAAAAGCAGAATTAAACGCTTGCGGGAGATGGATAAACCGCAATATCGCCTGAGAGTTGATGAAATTCGTATTTTCTATGACGTTCGGTACAATATTGTATAAATTATCGTAATTGTTCCTAGATCACAAGCGGCCCAATGGCTGTTGCGTGAAGGAAAAACTACTGAACCAACGGAGGAATAGATAATCAAAACAGTCACTTTGACCGACTTACAAACAGATGTCTCAAAATACCTGAAACTTGCCGAAGCAGAAGACATTATCATCTTGAAAGAAGGAAAGGCGATCGGTGTATTGCGGGGGTTTTTCTGATGAAGATGATGCCTTTGATTACGATTTAGAAAATCATCCCCTATTTAAAGAAAGAGTTAGGAAGTCTCGCCAGCAATTTCGAGAAGGAAAAGGCATTAGCCTAGAGGATGTCAAAGCTCAACTTCTCAAAGATAATCTACTCTAAAGTCGAGGCTGAATAATGCGTTATGCCATTCTGATCGAAAAAACACCGAATAACTATTCAGCTTACGCGCCCGATTTACCCGGATGTGCAGCCACAGGCGCAACCCTTGCAGAAGTACAGCAGCAAATTAAAGAAGCGATCGAATTTCACTTAGAAGGATTGCGAGAGGAAGGTTTACCCATTCCCGAACCAACTACGCTATGTGAATATGTCGAAGCACGATAATCTGGTGAAACCAGGTTTCTTGCTATATTTATCGTCACTCAACACAAAAGTCGTAGAAACCGGGTTTCTCGCCCCCATACCTAAGCCTTGAAATGATAATAAACCTATGCTATAATTAAGTTGACATTTTTAACCTCAGATTCAAATATATGCCAACTTTAACTGATATTGGCACTCTGATAATTTCCACACCAGAAACCTGTGGAAATCGCCCCCGCATCGCAGGAACTAGAATCACCGTTCAGCGAATCGCCGTTTGGTACAAGATGGGGATGAGTCCAGAAGAAATTATTGCTGAAATTTCTCACTTAAATTTAGCCCAAGTTCATGGATCACTCGCTTACTACTACGCAAATCAAGAGCAGATAAATGTTGATATTGCGGCGGAAGAAGCTGAGTACGATCGCTTAGCTAATGGATGCAAAGGGGAGAGTTAATCTTGAGCCAAATTCGTTTATATTTAGATGATTTAGAAAAAGTTTGGCTACAAAAGAATTGTTTGGTTTGCTTAGTTTACGTCTAGGCACAGGTGCGTCGCTCGCTCGATTGTCGATTTGTGTTGGGGGATTTTCAAGGGCGACGCACCCTACAACTACTTTACGTCTATGCACAGGTGCGTCGCTCGCTCGATTGTCGATTTGTGTTGAGGGATTTTCAATGGCGACACACCCTACAACAACTGTCAACTGTCAACTGTCAACTGTCAACTGCTATAAATGAATCTTTATTTGGGAATAGATTTCGGTACTACGGGCGCTCGATCGACAATCATCGACTCCCAGGGTACAATCCATTGTGAAACAGAATACACTTTTGCCGACGCACAACAGCCGGAATTGCCCTCGGTGTGGCAAAATGCACTCTCGGCTGTAATTGAGCAAATCCCCGCAACCATCCGCAATCAGGTAAGCGCGATCGCCCTTGATGGCACATCCTCCACAGTCATGCTGTGCGATACGCAAGGTATACCCGTATGTGAGCCGATTTTATACAACGATGGGCGCGGTGCAGCGGTGACAGAGAGGTTACGGGCGATCGCACCAGCCAACCACACAGTCTTAAGCGCCACATCCAGCCTCGCCAAACTCCTCTGGTGGCAGGAGGGCGGGCTAGAAGCCCACCCCACAACACAATTCAGTCTTTGTGGAACAGGCATCTTGCCTGTTATTGAGAAGCTTTATTTCCTGCATCAAGCCGATTGGTTGGCGTTTTTGCTGCACGGAAAATTGGGAATTAGCGACTATCACAATGCTTTAAAACTCGGTTTCGATGTTGATACTTTGTGCTATCCCGATTGGCTGATCGAGGGAATTGCGGGCGCTGCAACTCCTGAATTGCCGGAAGTTGTCGCACCGGGTACGCCTGTAGGGGAAATTAAAGTCGAATTGGGCGATCGCTTCGGATTTCCCCGTCATTGTACAGTTTATGCTGGGACAACCGATAGCATTGCAGCATTTTTAGCAAGCGGTGTCAATTCACCGGGGGAAGCAGTAACTTCTCTCGGTTCAACTTTAGCTGTGAAACTGTTAAGTCATACCCGCGTAGATGATTCTAGATACGGGATTTACAGTCACAGATTCTCTAATATATTCTCCCCCCCTTTTGAAGGGGGGGCGGGGGGGGATCTGTGGTTAGTTGGAGGCGCTTCTAATACGGGTGGTGCGGTGCTGCGACACTTTTTTACAGATGCTGAATTGGATAATTATAGCACACAAATCGATCCAGAGCAAGAGAGTTTGCTGGATTATTACCCGTTGTTGAAAAATGGCGATCGCTTTCCAATTAATGACCCGAATTTGCCGCCGAAACTCGAACCGCGTCCGACTGATTCAGTGGAATTCCTGCACGGTTTGCTAGAAAGTATCGCGCGGATTGAAGCGCGGGGATATCAATTATTGCAGGAGTTGGGTGCGACTCCTTTGACAAAAGTTTATACTGCTGGCGGCGGCGCCAAAAATGCAGTTTGGAGTGCAATTCGTCATCGTTATTTGAAAGTGCCTGTGGAAACGCCCGTTCATACTGCTGCTGCCTATGGAAGTGCATTATTGGCGAAGCAGGGAAGTGAATCAATTTTAGATATTAGATTTTAGGATTGAAGAAAGCGACCTCACGGATCGATGCTATAGATTGTAACCTGGATGCTTTTAGTTAGGTTAAAAGGTGGTAAATTAGGAGTGCGATCGCTCTTGATTAAAAATGAAATGGGAGCAAGCAAAGATTCTGATATATTGTGTTAAGTTGTTATCCCTAAAAATCAAGGACAATGGCAAAGCTACCTGATGACATCCTGAACACAATTTTCAGTTTACAGCGACGGCTAGTGGAACTCCTCAACGAGACAACTGCCACAGAATATATTTTAATGCAGCAGTTTGGCGAGACAGAAGCGACACTCCCCGAACTTGAATCCCTGGATAATGTTAAAGAAAGGTTGAGAAACCCTTACAATCGTTTGTACAGGCTTTTGCAGCAAGTGGCAGAATCTCAACCCGCTGCGACTGCGGATACGTTAAACTTTCTGTATAGAACGATAGAACAAACAGAGGCGACTGTCGATGCCTCAGAAGCAACTATCCGAGAAATTAAAATCGATTGGAATTTGCCATGAATCAACAACCTAGAATCCCCGATGCTGAAACCAGAAAGCGACACGTTGACAAGATGCGTGAAGTCTGCCAACAGTTGGACGCTTTGACTCTAAACCTGGATGAATTAATCGCTATATTTGAAGCTGACAACCGCCGCCAGCGTCGAGAACGTTTGGCGGGTAAATACAGGCGTGTGGAATCTCAGGTAGTCGAATAAGATATGAGATGTTGCATCATTGATTCTTAATAAGTTTTTTATGAACAGTCAAGATGCCTGTTCCACAAAGAGTAAATTTTATTGTGGAACAGGCATCTTGACTGTTAAGCCAGAAGGTTTCCTACGCGATAGCTTTGAATTATTTCTTTTGAGTCCCCTTCTGTTCGGACTTTGGTTGTTTAGTAATGGTTGAAATTGCCGACTCCGATCGCAGATTTTCAACACAGATTTGATATGATGCTAATTTTGGCGTACCATCCACACTAAAAATCCCAATATTCGATCGACGGGAGGTAGCGGATAGTCGGTAAGATCGATCGTCACTATTTGCCCTTCCAGCTTGAGAAA
This sequence comes from Microcoleus sp. PH2017_34_RAT_O_A, assembly GCF_020737885.1. Taxonomy (NCBI): domain Bacteria; kingdom Bacillati; phylum Cyanobacteriota; class Cyanophyceae; order Oscillatoriales; family Microcoleaceae; genus Microcoleus; species Microcoleus sp. PH2017_34_RAT_O_A. The sequence continues at coordinate 21,477 of NZ_JAEQDD010000032.1, forward strand.
TCGCCAAGCTGTGCCGCTGGAAACGCTGCCGTAGATGGCTAAAATCGATCGCCCTTTCGCTTCATTAAACCTCTGGGCCGCCACCATTTCCGCAATACACTGCCCCAAACCTACTTTCAAATCTCCTTTTTTAGCTTCTACCATCACAATGGCTGGGGCTTCAATGTCTAATTGTTCGGGGGAACGACTGATCAGAAAATCGCAGACTCCTGTAAGTCCAACAGCAGCATCGACATTGAATTCCTCACCCGAAAACACGCTGATTTGTTGGTTGAGAATCCTGCGAACTTCCAGCAAGACAGGGTTGATAATGGCTTCAGAACGGGCTTTTTCGGTGCTGGTGGCGATCGCCCAAGGCAAATTTGTCTCCAGCATGGTCTGCAAGGCTGTTGCAGGTGCGATCGGCTCAATTTCCGGCAAAAATCTGATTCCTTCCACTACTGTGAGATTGAAGGCTTCTTTAACTTTGCCGATCGTTGTAAATTGACTGTAAGACATAAGAGTTTATGTTTTGATTTCTGCTTTTTACTTAGAAAATCCGGCGGTTGAAACCGCGTCTACACAAACGATGTCCGCCTCCGCGGACTGAAGACAAAAACGTAATTTTTATCGCATTTTTACCGTCCATTCTTCAACCCGCGGAGGCGGGTTTTGCCTGTATAGACGCGGTTTCAACCGCCGGGTCTTCTTCAACCCGCCGACACGAATTTTCTATCACACTCGCTGCAACTTCGCCGTCCTCGGATCGATGATTTTACGGCCCAAACCTGTAAACTTAATTGCCAGATTAGTTTTATCGCCTACTCCCAAAACGTGAGTAATTTCTCCAACTCCAAAAGCATGATGAAAAACTCGTTCCCCAGCTTTCCACTCTGATGGAGAACTCCCAGAATGGGCTGCTGAATTATTAGTTTTTCCCTGGGATGCAGCCGTTTTAGCTGTCTTAGTTTTCTTCGTACTTCCAGCCAACAAATGTGTTGGCAATTCTCCCAAAAATAGCGAAGGCGTGCAGTGTTCGCGGTATCCTCCCCAGAGGCGGCGTTCGCGAGTGTGAGTGAGAAATAGCAATTCCTGGGCGCGAGTGATGCCGACGTAGCACAAACGGCGTTCTTCTTCGATCGCCTTTGGGTCATCTAAACTGCGGAAATTGGGAAATAAACCCTGTTCCATTCCGACGAGAAAGACTACGGGAAATTCTAACCCTTTGGCTGAGTGCAGCGTCATCAGCGATACGCGGGAATCGTCTTCTTTCAAGTCATCTAAATCGGATGCTAAAGATGCTTTTGCTAAAAATGATGTGAGGGTCGGTTCTTCGTTTTGTTCTTCAAATTGGATCACCGCATTGTACAATTCTCGAACGTTTTCGATCCGATTTTCGGCTTCTTCGGTTCCTTGGTTTTTCAAATCGTCAATGTAACCGGAATCTTCGATAATTCCTTGGACAATTTGTGACGCGGACGTAGTTTCAAGTTTTTGTTGCCAATTACCGATCATTTGGGCAAACTTAACGATCGCTTTTGCCGATCGCCCTGCGAGAGTATTTACAGAAGACTCATCGCTGAGAATTTCCCACAACGGAATCCCCAACTGAGTTGCAGCCTCTTCGATTTTACCAAATGTGGTGTCGCCAATGCCGCGGCGGGGAGTGTTGATGATGCGTTTGAGGCTGACGCTATCGTCGGGATTGGCGATCGTTCGCAGGTATGCTAAGATATCTTTGATTTCTTTGCGATCGTAAAACTTCAGCCCGCCGACAATATTGTAGGGAATATCTAAGTACATTAACGCTTCTTCAAAGGAGCGAGATTGAGCGTTTGTGCGGTAGAGAATTGCAAAGTTGCTACCGTGTTCGTATTCGGAGTTTTGGCGCTTCAGCGTTTGAATTTGACCAGCTACAAATTGCGCTTCATCTATTTCGTTGTCAGCGCGCCACACCACAACCGGAGCTCCGGGTTCGCGAGTCGGGCGCAGAACCTTATCAATGCGTTCGGTATTGTGTTCTATCAAGTGGTTGGCGAGTTCGAGGATGTTTTCGCGCGATCGATAATTCTCCTCTAATTTTACCATTGTCTGAGTCTTCTCGTCCGACAAACCATCGCCGAAATCCTCTTGAAATTCCAGCAAGATAGTATAATCTGCCATCCGAAAACTGTAAATTGATTGATCGACATCGCCCACGACAAAAATCGAGCGATTTTGCCATTTATCAAACTGTTTCGGGTCAACGTTATTCGTGACTAACATCCGAATCAAATCGTATTGAGTGCGGTTAGTATCTTGATATTCGTCTACTAAAATATGGCAAAACTTTCTATGCCAATAATTTAAAACTTGCTCATTTTGGGATAATAGTTTAACTGGAACGAGAATTAAATCGTCAAAATCTAAGCCGTTGTTAGCTGCTAAAGCATCTTGGTAGCGACTGTAAACATCGGCAATTACGCGCCCTCTATAATCCGGTTCGGCGGCGAGGAATTCTTGAGGCGACCAACCTTTATTTTTAGCGTTGCTGATGACATATCTGACTTTGCGCGGGTCAAATTTCTTATCATCGAGGTTGAGGACTTTGGTAACGATTTGTTTGACGAGAGTTTGAGCATCTGACTCGTCAAAAATCGAAAAATTCTTCTTCCACTGGCGGCCTTTTTCGTCTTGATATTTCTCAATGTCGTAGCGGAGAATCCGGCCGCACAGAGAGTGGAAAGTTCCCATCCAAATCTGTTTGGTAATTCTGTGGTAAATTTGCGATCGCAATTTCGTCTGTATTTCCGGCGCTAAATCTGCCAAAGGTTTGCCATATTCCGCTTCAGCTTGCTGAGTCGCCAGCAATTTCTCAATTCTTTCTTTCATCTCCCTAGCGGCTTTGTTGGTAAATGTCACCGCCAGAATATTTTCAGGATCGACTCGGTTGGTGCGAACTAAGTTAGCTACGCGGTAAGTTAGAGCTCGGGTTTTCCCGGAACCGGCGCCTGCTACTACTAACAGCGGCCCGTTGTAATGGACGACTGCTTGGCGCTGGGATGGGTTGAGGTGGCTGAGGTGATCGGTAGTTTGAGTCATAGTTGGATAGTTAGTTGTTGGATTTTTTTAAGGGATAAATAATAGTTGGTATGCGATACTGCGAGTTTTTTTGGCGAGTTTTTTTTAAGGTCAGGCGCGATCGCCCTACAATATAATATCATGAATATCGGACGCACGGTTGAAACCGATCCTATACAAACGATGTCCGCCATAAGACGGCGGTTGAAACCGCGTCTACACAAACCATGTCCGCCTCCGCGGACTAATAAAATAAGATAATTTTCACTGCTTATTCTTCAACCCCTCTGAGCTCGGGTTTTGTCTGTATAGCCGCGGTTTCAACCGCCGGGTATTCTAACGTTTCAATATTTGTTTCAGCAAAATTGCAGCTAATATTCCCAAGCTAATCCAGATGGCAATAATTACAGCAGTGGCTGTCCGATTTATCGGTTTTCCTCGCTCTATTTCCGCGGCTGCTTTTTCCCGACACTCAGCTAAAACCTGTGGCGGAATCATCTTCAGTACCAACCAAATTCCTAATGGTACAATTATTAAATCGTCCAAGTAGCCGAGAATTGGGATGAAGTCGGGAATTAAGTCGATCGGGCTAAAAGCATACGCAACTGTAACACCTGCTAAAACTCTGGCGTACCAAGGTACTCTTTGGTCTGTACTGGCTAAATAAACAGCGTAAGTCTCTTTTTTGAGTTGGCGGGCAGCTTGTTTTAAGGATTGCATATAAAAAATAATGACTGATGACTAATAACCAATGATTAATGACTAATGACCAAGGGTGCATCTGGGTTTTGAAGAGGGCGAAGCATGACCGCATATAAGTTATTAGTTATAATTTCATATTCACTGCGGTCATGCTTCGCCCCTACAGATATATTTGCCAAACCCAGATGCACCAATGACTAATGACTAATGACTAATGACTAAAATTTTTAGTTGCTAAAAACGTAACAGGCTGAATCTTTAGCAATTCCAGTGCGAAGGTCAAGTATATCATCTGTTGTATGTGAGGAGCATCGAGTTTATGAATTCAAATTTGCAACGCAATACTAGAATCAATTTCCGCAGTCTGCTAACAGCGTTATGTTTAACCTTAACTCTCGTTAGTTTTGTGAGATTAGATCCGGTACAGGCTCAAGAACAGCGGATCAGAACGCTAACGGTTACTGGGCGAGGTGTGGAAGCGATTCCGACAACTCAAACTTTCGTGTATTTGGGGGTTGAGGTGCAAGGGAAAACGGCGGCCGAGGTGCAGCAGGAAGCGGCAAAGCGATCGTCCGCTGTGGTAGAATTGCTGCGATCGCGCCAAGTGGAAAAACTCGAAACCGCCGGTATCACCCTCAACCCGAATTACAGCTACGAAAACAACCAACAGCGCTTATTAATAGGGTATACTGCTACAAATACCGTCAGTTTTCGTATCAATACTCAATCTGCTGGCACTTTGCTAGACGATGCAGTGAGCGCCGGAGCAACCCGAATTCAAGGTGTGAGTTTTGTAGCTACTGAAAGTGCGATCGCCCAAGCTCAAAAACAAGCACTCAAAAAAGCAACTCAAGACGCTCAATCGCAAGCAGATGCAGTCTTAAACGCGCTCAACTTCAAGCGGGGAGAAATTCTCAGCATTCAAGTCAACGGTGCTTCCGCACCGCCTCCTGTGTACCAGAATTTTGGTGGTGTTCGTGCTGCTGGTGATATTGCTCTTCCAACACCGGTGATAGGAGGGGAACAGCAGGTAAATGCTTCTGTGACTTTGCAAATTAGCTATTGATGTTGTGCAGTGCGAGCGTCCCCGCTCGCGTTCAGAATAACCCCCCGCTCGCGTTCAGAATAACCCCCCGCTCGCGTTCAGAATAATCCCTCGTAAGGGTTCAGAATAATTGCTCGCACTCTCGCGATCGATCGCGATTGGGAACGCTCGCACTCGGCTATAATTCCGATATCATCGGCTTTGATTTCAAGCCGACACAGTTAGGAAGTTATTAATAGCTGAAACCATTGCTTTCCTTCTTCCTTCTTCCTTCTTCCTTCTTCCTTCTTCTATAAAATTAAATAGGAAGTTCGATCGCAAATTCAGTACCTTTCCCGGCGATAGACTTGCAGAACAATTGACCGCCGTGCTTATCACTCACAATCTGCTTAGCGATCGACAATCCCAGCCCCGTGCCCTTACCAACCGCTTTCGTGGTAAACAAAGGTTCAAACAAATGTTGTTGAATCTCCTCCGTCATTCCCAACCCGTTATCCGCAATTCTGACGATCGCACTTTCGCGCAAAACTTCCGTGCTAATGGTAATATTCAGAGGACGCTGGTCTTTTTCCCAAGCCTCTTCCACAGCATCAATCGCATTTGCTAGCAAATTCATAAACACTTGGTTCATCGGGCCGGGATAGCATTTAATTAGGGGCAATTCACCGTAGTTTTGGATAACTTCAATAGCCGGGCGACATCCTTGATCCTTGAGTCGGTGTTTTAACAGCAACAGCGTACTATCTAGAGTTTGGTGCAGCTCAATCGCGCTCACAGTATCTCCATCCGAACGAGCAAAGTTTCGCAGCGACAGCGAAATATCTTTAATGCGCTCAGTGCCTACTTCCATGGAATCTAACAAGTGAGAAAAATCCTCGATCACAAACTCCAAATCTATGTCTTCAATCTTGCTAGCGATATCTGATGGAGGTTCAGGATAATATTTTTGATAAAGGCTAAGAAGTTCTGTAATCTCAGTAAGATATTCCTTTGCAGGCGCAATGTTGCTGACCATAAAACTCAGCGGGTTGTTAATTTCATGGGCGACTCCCGCCACGAGTTGTCCCAGGGCGGACAGTTTTTCTTGCTGCACTACCTTGACTTGGGCTTTTTGTAAAGCGCAAGTGCGTTCTGTAACTTGCTGTTCCAGATTGTCGGTCAACTCTTTGAGCCGCCAGTGAATGTTAACTCTCGCAATTACTTCGTCTTGTTCAAAAGGTTTTGTGATGTAATCCACCGCACCTAATGACAATCCTTTCATCTTACTTTCGGCATCTGCTAAAGCAGTCATAAAAATGACTGGAATTGCCTTTGTTAGCTGGTTCTCTTTAATTCGGCGACAGGTTTCAAAGCCGTCGATTCCCGGCATTTGCACATCTAGCAAAATTAGTTCTGGAAAAAAGTTTTTTGCCGGATTGACCGGACATTTTTCTAGCATAACGAGCGCCGATTCTCCGTCCACGGCTACCCGCACTTTGTAGCCTGCTGTTTTTAAGGCTTGCGACAGCACAGACAAATTGGTGGCACTGTCATCTACTATCAAAATAAATTTTTTATCAGACTCAAGCATGATTTTTCCCCTTAAACTTTTGATAAATGTTCTTGAATCAATGCCCGCAGCTCTTTGACTTGAAAACCTTCTGCCAAAACGAGTATTTTTTGGGCAAAAAGCGCGTGTTCTGGATTCGCTGTTTGGATTTCCTCCGCAATCTCGATTACCGCATCTAAATCGCCAGATTGAGCTTGTTCATCTAATAACTGTAAAATCTCGATCGCCGGAATCTGCATTTCATTTGGCATCGCATTTTGCGCTTTTTTACGCGCAGTTACTGTGTCGTCATATACCCAGTCCAATTGCAAATATTTTTGAAGTAAGCCTAGCAATACATCTGCTTGTACTGGTTTTGGCAAAAAATCATTTCCGCCTGCATCCAGGCTCTTTTGGCGATCGATCTCAAACACGCTTGCAGACGACACTAGCACGATCGCATCTCGCAGTTGAGGATGAGTGCGGATTTGGTGCAAAAACTCGAATCCGTCCATCACCGGCATCGCTAAATCGGTGAGGATTAAATCGGGTTTGGTGGCTAAAGCGATATCGAGTCCTTCCTTACCATCAGCCGCTTCAATCATCTTAAAGCCGATCGGTTCTAGCAAGTTCACCAGCACAGCCCGATTTTCCCACCTGTCATCCACCACCAGAATTTTGCGTTTTTCACCCAAGTAACCCAAAACAGCGCCCTGTTCGACGATTCTCGAACTATCAGCCCAATTTTGCGCCTCTGGGAGTGACACTTCAAAGGAAAAAATACTGCCAACTCCTGCACGACTGTCGATCGCAATTTCACTCTGCATTAAGCCTACAATCTTTTGACTGATCCCAAGTCCCAATCCAGTACCTTCCGATTGTTTTTTCACATCACCTACTTGCTCAAAAGGTAAAAATATTTTCTTAACTTGTACTGCGGTCATTCCCGGGCCTGTATCTTCAACTGTAAAGCGAATTTTATATATTTTTTGATTTAAATTTAACTGAGAACTTGAATCGGAAAACTCAGCATCTTTAATCACATCAACCTGAAAAACCACTCCGCCTTTTTCCGTAAACTTAGTTGCATTTCCCAGCAAATTTAGCAGCACTTGGCGCAAACGTTTTTCATCACCGCAAACCCCAGTCGGGAGTTGCGAATCAATCTGCAAATCAAAGGTAATTGCCTTTTCCTGGGCGCGAATCATGCAGATTTCCGCAACACCTTGGATGAATGAAGGTAGGTGAAAAGCTGTGGGATGCAATTCGAGTTTCCGGGCTTCAATTTTCGACAAATCCAAGACATCATTAATCAGCGTTAGCAGGTGCGAACCGCACTGATAAATGATATCAACACCGCTGCGTCCTTTTTGCGTCATCGGTTCGCTGCGCTGGAGAATTTGTGCGTAGCCTAAAATGCCGTTGAGGGGAGTTCGCAATTCGTGGCTCATGTTAGCCAAAAATTCGCTTTTGGCGCGGTTGGCGCCGTCTGCCATTTCTTTGGCAATTTTGAGTTCTACGGTGCGTTCTTCGACGCGCTGTTCGAGTTCGAGGTTGGTATTTTCTAGGGCTGTAAAAGAGTCGCGCAGTTGCTGCGCCATGTCGTTGAAGGATTCCGAAAGCACGCCCAGTTCATTCTTACCGGAGACTTCCACAGTGCGATCGAACTTCCCAGAGGCGAAATCCTGTGATGCTTGGCTCAAAAGTGCGATCGGCCCAGCAATCAGGCGGGAAGTGTAAAAACCCACAACCGTAGCCACAATTAAGGCGCCGATACAAAATAGAATCGTAGTGCGAGTATTAGCATTAATTTGCCCCATGAAATCCGATTCAGGAACCGCCACAACTACCAACCAATCCAATCCCCACTCATCTTTCCAGGGTAAAATTTGGACAAACTGGTGTTCTTTATTCAGCAAGAAATCAAGCTGTTGATTATCTTTAATCTTGTTGAGATCGCCAAAATGCTTAACTAAATATTGAGATGTCGATCGGATCAGCACATCGCTACTTTCTGATGCGTTTAACCGTTTAGGCTTGCCATCAATCAATTTAAAAGGTTGCTCGGTGCTGGAACTCGCAACAATTAGCCCGCTGCGTTCCAAAATAAACGTTTTGCCCGATTTACTGACTTTCAATTTACGCAAAAAATCGCTAATTTCCGAAAGACGCTGGTCGATGACTATGACACCAATTAGTTGATTGTTCTTGTCATAAATCGGTCTGTTTGCAGAAACAGACAGAGGATAAGGCGTGGTTGTCCACTGATATAAAACCCATGTCTGTTTTCCAGCTTTAACCGTGTTTGAGTACCACGGTTCTTTCTCGAACTCAAAATTTTTAAATATCTCAGCAAGCTTAGTGGGATTGCCCTGACTATCTGTATTGTAAAAGTAATGATCTCGATTGCCACGTTGCTTTGGATTGCTGATGCCAGAAATAATATTTTGATCTGTTTGATATCCAGCACCCGCATACTCGCCTCCTGGAGCGCCAAAGCTGATGTAGCCGACATTAAACAATTGCATCTGTTTCCAGAAAAAACGAGCCATATTATCTAAATCTTTGGGATCGAGCAATCCCACATCGAAGGCATCACCATTAACTTGAGCAAGGTGGCGTGCTGTGTCGAGTTGGCTGTCCAGATGCTGGTCAATGCGGCTGCTGACTTCAGTCCGCAGTTGAGATGCCAAATCGTTGACTGCTTTCTGTCCGTTGCGAAAAGATAAGTAGCCAACAATGCCGACCGCCCCCATGATTTGTAACACGAAGGGGACAATCAAAACAGCTCGCAGCGGGGCGCTACCTATGAGTTTGTTAAAGATTGAAGCCTGGGATGATGGCATATGACAATTCGCTATTGCAGCGATGCGGATATTCTTTTTGCTCGACTACACTTAGGCAAGCTGTTTTTTTATAGACATCGATCGGGCGATCGCCTTTATTTGAGTATCACCTAATTTGTGGTTATGTATCGATATTAACCCAAAAATGGTTTAAGCTAATATTTTTCACAATGAATTTAATACCTCGCCCGCACAGCAGCACTTCTAGAAGTTTCTCTAAGTTCCTCGGAGAAACGAGGTTAATGAGGTAAGGGCGTTGTTGAGGTGTTGTTCGCACTGTCCTGGTAAATAAATATCAGGGAATTCTCGTAGGAGTTGTGCCGAATTCATACTTGAAGTTTGGTGGCAAATACTTAAGTACATAGAATCGGATAAGTGCGATCGAGAGTTGTTTGGGCGATCGCATATTTAAAGTAAAATAAAAGAGAAAGTCCGTGCAGAGTGCCTCCTCTTTTTGAGCGCCACACCTAGGGATTAGGACATCTGAGTTTCAAAAAGTCTGCTTTGATCCAACCTTTGTACTCACTTGCTCTCAATCTTGTCGTCAAATACCAGACATTTCCTTCACTATCTTTGCGACTGAGTGGAGATACGACAGCACTTTTATTTTGGTCATCATTAGCGACAATGACTAGATTTCCTACCGATACAGTGCCTACAACGCTAAAAATGCTTCCAGCACCCGATCTGATATTAACTTGTGAGCCAATATCTTCACCTACAATATCGGCGACGCAGCTTTTGTCTGTGATGGATTGAGCGATCGCACTCTTAGTGAGTTGTGGAGCGAAGATAGCTATAGTGGCGATTTCTAGAAGCATGAAAACGCAAATTTTTAATCTAATTTTCGTCATAATGCGCCTTTTTTCCGATTTTGAGCAGTTATCAATTGTTGGTACAGAAGTGGACTTTTTTGTCTCAAAGACTGTTGCAATTCCTTAAATTCTGCTTCACCTTCTTCTAAGTACGCATCAACGATTTCTCGGTTGGCAAGATAAAAGGCGATCGCACCATAAACCTGTTCTAGCGAAAGAAGTGGAAAATTTTGGGCAATGCTTTCGGGTGCTTCTCCATTCAAGAAGGAATAAACGACTGAATCGAAGGAAATGCGAGTTCCTTGAATCCAATACCCTCCGTTGCGTTGTTCGATATACTGCTTGGTTGGAGTGATGGCTAGTGTCATAGGGATCGTGGCTGCTTTTTATCTAAATTTTAAACGAATTAGATGAGATAGTTAGAAGGGCGATCGCCTTTCTTAAGCGATCGCAAACTCTGTATATTGCCGTAAATGCGGTGGATGAAACGCCAAAACAATCTCTTCCCGCGAAACCCCAGCCTGCAAAAAATCTGTCACCACCCCATCTTCTGTCCAATCCTCCTCAATCCAAATTTTGCCATCCCGCAATCGCACGTGAATAGTATTGACCTTAATCCGTTCTTCCCCCTGCCAACCCATTACCATCAATAAATAATTGTCGTGTTCCTCGTCAAAAACCAGCACATTTTCTAGCTTTGAATTGGTCGATTTTGACCCCAATTCGTAATATTCAGTTAAAACTTTCCGAATCAAATGACGATAATACTCTAATTTATCCATCGCTCAATTACCTCCTCTTCAGTGTCAAAAGTTAGCAATTTCACCCGATTAGTTTCAACAATTAATTGGGCGAGTTTCTTTTGAAAACCATCCTTATAAACCCTAGTTGCGACCGCTAAATACAATTCGTACTCAGATTTTTGGGCTTGTAAAACATTACGATAAATGATATATTGACCAACTGCATTTTCTAGATCGTTGATGAAAGAGCGGCCTAAAAAACTCTTCACCTCAACAATAATTTTTCGTCCTTGCTGTTCTGCTGCTATCGACTTTTCGGCGGCAATATCAGGATAAAGTTTATCACCACCATATTCCAGCATATAGTTTTCGGCTACAATCAACCAGCCATCTTTAATCAGCGCTTGCTTGACGGCATCATGGTAGATATCTTTAGCTGGCATCGCGAATTCAGTAATTTGATATTTCAAATCTTAACTCAACCGATCGCACATCCCATCCCCACAGCCCGCCAACATCCAAACCGCTGACAGCAAAATTTACTAACTGGCATCCCCCCAGCAAACCCAGCAAATGCAATTACTGCCGGATCGGATCTCGAAGTACCCGAGATCGACTACAGTAAACACAAAATATTATTGGCGGTGATTTGAGTGATTGAGACTTTAGCAACAGGAATCGCAGCAGCCGGTTCGCTGCTGGCATTGGGCGGATTGGGCCTAGAGTTGAACTATCGCCGGACTGGGAGTGCAAATAAACTAGAACTTACAGCCGGAGAATGGCACTTAGCCATAAACGAACCCAACCGCTATCTGTTGGTTGGCGAAATGGAATTCCGCAATCTGACACAGCGGTTCGAGATTATGTTGCCAGATGTGCGGGCACAGGTGAAACTGCTGTCAGACGGAAGTTTAGACGGCGTGACTTCCCAGACAAAAGTCATTCCTGGTCACGAAGACGCAGAAGCAAGAGCAGACGATTACTGGTTCGGCTATATTGTTAAAGCCCAAAAAAACACGAAAATTAAAGTTTCCGTAGACATTCAAGGGCAAGATTTAAACAAATTGCAGTCAGCTTGGGTGCAAATACATTTCATCACCTACGGCCCAAGCGGGCGCATCCCCAGAGTCCGCAACGTAGTAGTCCCGCTGCAATTTCCCAACTCGGACACCGTACCCACAGCCCGCAATGTCGGCGTTGCAGAAGTCTTCCCAATTCGCACCCACATCCTCGCCGAACTCGACAATCCCGTCGAAATTGTCAAGCGTTACGTGTTACCGCGCGCCAACAAAGGTGATATTGTCGCCCTCGCCGAAACTCCCTTAGCCTTGATGCAGGGACGCTACCGCCATCCCAGTGAAGTCAAACCCGGATGGGTAGCCAAGCGAGTCTGCTTGTTTTTCTTGCCGATGTCGAGTTTGGCCACCGCTTGCGGAATGCAGACATTGGTTGATGTAGTTGGGCCTTGGCGTGTAGTGGCCGCATTTGCGATCGGCTCTATAGCTAAAATATTCGGTAAACCGGGAGTCTTTTACCAACTTGCAGGGGAACAAGCCAGGCTAATCGACGATGTTACGGGAACTTTGCCTCCCTTCGACCAATTTATCGTGCTTGGCCCGGACAATCCCCAGCAAGTTGTAGAGGAAATTCAACGAGAAACTGGACTTGCGGCGGCGATCGTAGACGCTAATGACTTAAAAGCAGTTAAGATATTAGCAGCGACCTCCGATTTATCGGTAACATTTTTAGAGCAAGCGTTACGCAGCAACCCCGCCGGGAATGCTGACGAGCGAACACCGGTTGTGTTAATTCGACCTCTACCACAGAAATCTTGAGTTGAAGACTGAAAATTAAAAAATCAAACTAATGATTTGAAATTTTTAATTTTAGATCGATCGAGAAAGGTGAAGAATTAAAAGTTATAAGTTGAGAACTCAAAACTTCCGTAACTCTTCCCCTTTCTTAAAGACATTTGATTTTTTAATTTTCTTGTCCAGTTTCGTGCTATTAGGGTTCTCAACTTTCGTGAGGCACTAGAAAAAAATACCAATAACCAATAACCAATGACAATAACCAATAATTAATAACCAATGACAATAATTAATAACCACTAACCAATGACAAATAACAAATAACAAATAACAAATAACAACTAACCACTTGAGAATTTCTATATGACTTCATTTCCCTCCCAAAACCAAAACCAGGTTGTGATTCGCCCGTTTCAGTACCGCGACATCGAGGCGATGGAACAATTGTGCGCGGAAACAGCCGAACAACCAGAAAAACGCAAGGGCGCAAGCTGCGACTTGGTACTAGGTAAAAAGTTTCAGCAGATTCGTCGCTGGTACGGGCTGCTAAAGCTGTTTAGCTTGTTTCCCAACCCTGGTCAGTCGCTGTTTCGAGCCCATGTTGCCGAAGAAGAGGGGACAGTTAAGGGCATAATTCAGATTTCTCCTTTCAACCGCACCCGCAGCACTTGGCGGATCGATCGCGTCGGGGTAGATCCAGAAGCCCGCAGCAAAGGCATTGGTTCGATGCTGATGCGGTACTGCTTCGAGGCAGTCTGGGAGGCGCGGACGTGGCTGCTGGAGGTGAATGTTGGCGATAAAAGTTCCCTGGCTTTGTACCGCCAGAACGGATTTCAGCCGTTGGCCCAGATGACTTATTGGTCGATCGCCCCGGAACGCCTCCAAGAAATGGCCTCCGCGACGCCAGATTTGCCCAACCTGCTGCCCGTAAGCAACGCCGACGCTCAATTCCTATATCAACTCGATACCGCGTCTATGCCGCCATTAGTACGTCAAGTATTCGATCGGCACATTCAAGACTTCAAAACCAGTTTCTTCGGCGCCTTATTTGAAGGTGTCAAACAGTGGCTGAGCAAAACAGAGGTAGTCAGCGCCTACGTATTTGAACCGCAGCGCAAAGCTGCGATCGGCTATTTTCAGATACAGCTATCCCGCAACGGCCAACAGCCGCACGTCGCCCAGTTGACAGTGCACCCGGCCTACACTTGGCTGTACCCCGAACTGCTATCCCAAATGGCGCGCCTCGTTCAAGATTTCCCAGTCCAAAGCCTGCAACTGGCTTCCGCCGACTATCAGCCGGAACGGGAAGCTTATTTAGAGCAATTTGGAGCCGTGCGTTTGGAACACAGCTTGCTGATGTCGCGATCGGTGTGGCACAAATTGCGCGAGTCCAAGTTAGTCTCCCTCGAAGGACTCCAGCTATCAGAAATGCTGCAAAGCTTCCAGCCAACTCGCAAACCCGTACCGGGTAGGATGTCCTGGCTCGGCCCGATGGCTGGAGAAGCCACAACAGGGCCCGCGTCGTCTGAGATTAAGCCCTTTTTGTTGGACTCCGGAAAAAATCAAGCTAATCAAGTTAACCCTTTGAACTGCCAGAATCCTGAATCTGGAGCAACAGATGCTAGCAGCATTTTGCCTCTGAATTTGCCGGAATTGCCTCAAGAGGGCGACGCCCAAGAATAGAACTTAATTTCTGATATAATGTCGGCTAAATTAAGGGTTTGTAGTGAGGACTTTAGTCCTCTTATTTATGCGGACTAAAGTCCTCACTACAAACCGAAAAAACCCAACTTCTTCCCTTCTTCCTTCGCGTTATTCGCGTCTTCGCGGTTCGTAAAAAAATATCCGGCTCAGAAACAAATAAATCTAAAATCTAAAATCTAAAATCTAAAATTGATTGATGTTCAACGAAAAATTATGGATTTCAGCCCTCGGATTAGATATCGGCAGCAAACGAGTCGGCATCGCCGGATGTGACGGCACTGGTTTAATCGCTACGGGGATTACTACTCTGGTACGATCGTCCTTCGATCGAGATGTAGCTTGTCTCAGAGAACTCGTGGAAGAGCGAAGAGTGCAAATTTTGGTGGCTGGCCTGCCCTACTCCCTCAACGGAGAAGTGGGCACTCAAGCCCGAAAAGTCCAGAAATACGCCACTCGCATCGCCACCGCCTTAGAACTCCCCCTAGAATACGCCGACGAGCGCCTGACTTCTGTGGGCGCCGAGGAACTGATCCAAGCCCAAGGGATGTCCCCGTCGCGCCATAAGGGTTTGATCGATCGCAAAGCAGCGGCCTTGATTTTGCAGCAGTGGCTAGACGAGCGCAGACAAAAGCAAAAGCGCAATTCCCAATCCTCATAGGTAGTAACAGAGGCGTGATATCCTAGTTGTGCAAGTTTGCTACGCACACCTGTAAGCGTTGACACATGGGAGAAAAATCCCCAGAACCTCGGTACTGAAGCAGCACATAACTGTGATTTGTCCTCAGTGTCGCTCTGGACTCGGCTGAGATTTAAACGCTGCACTCCTCGCCTGTGGAAAATGCCGCGAGTCTCGCGGTTTAAGTTTGTGGACTGGCGATCGCCCGAAGAGGCCCAATATCGCCACGAAAATCCCCAATTGTCAAGCAAAGATTACTGAATTATTGACGGAAAATTAAGATACACGCGATGTCCTCATCCCCATACCGCAAAGAGAATGGTAATTCCCACGAAACGTCCGTCACCCTGACGGATGAATTTGGGCGATCGCTAACTTGCAACATAGAATATTCGATGAACCTAGAAGGTCAAGAATACGCCTTGCTGTTGCCGATCGACTCTCCTGTAGAAATTTTTACTTGGCACGGAGACGATACCGACGAAGCAGCAATTCCTGTAGAAGACGAGACCGAAATAGACACAATTTTTGATACTGCTAAAGTTGTCCTGCAAGAGCAGAACTTGACACTCCGGCGCACGGCGGTGACACTGACTGTAGTTGGTGAATTGCCGGAATTTCCTGACGAGGATTTGGAGCCTAATGCCGATCCCGATGAGGAGTCAGAGTTCGAGGAACTAATGTGGTTGACCAGCTTCTATCACGAAGAGCAGGAATATGCCATTTATACACCTCTAGACCCGTTTTTTATCTTGGCTCGAATGAATGATGACGGCAAGCCTGAATTGCTCTCGGAAGAAGAGTTCCAAAGGCTGGAACCGATGTTGCCGATGCTAGAAGATCAGTTCTTTGATGAGCTTGATTAGATATTGAGTTCAGTTTTGCTGGGCTTGTGAAGTGCAAAGAAACTGGTTTAGAGTAGGGGCGGTGTCAAGAGTGGCCGCCCGCTTCGGGTTGATGATGTATACTCGATCGACCTGCAATCTCTAATTGCAGAAGGCATGAGGGCAAAAAGCAGAATATTTGACTATTTTAGACAAAAGTCAACTGCTAGGTCGATCGAACTTTTTCCCTGATTCCGCCTTCCTGTCAGCTCGGGCTATAGAATTGGGCAGCGTGAAGGGCATATTTTCAAGGGCTGGTATCCGTAACTTTTCGGTCATCAATCGCAGGTCATCACTCATTAGTCGCTACTTAATCGCCGCTTATCGAGGACAACGGATTATGAGTAAAGAACAACTGACCAAAGGCAGCGCGCGCGAGGGCCAAAAAAAATCCCCGAAAGTCTCTAAATGGTTGTTTTATCTGGCGTTGCTGCCTGCAATTTGGGGAGTTGGCGCTTGGCAGGGCTGGGCTTGGTGGAGCTGGGCTTCTGCCCCTCCTAAAACAGCCGCCGAGTCAACTCCCCCGTCCAAGGATGCTGCTGTTTCGATTCAAATCCCCCCCGGTACTTCCAGTCAAAAAATCGGGCAGGATTTGGAAGCGGCGGGCTTAATTCGATCGGCAGGAGCATGGAATATGTGGGCCCGCTGGCTGACTATGCAAAACCGCGACGGAGGTTTTAAAGCCGGAACTTACCAACTCTCACCGACTCAGCCTCTGAGTGCGGTTGCTGAAAAAATTTGGAAAGGTGAAGTCGTACAGCAGAGTTTCACGATTCCCGAAGGGTGGTCATTGCAACAAATGAGCACTTATTTTGAAGCCCAAGGTTTTTTTCCGGCTAAGGATTTTATGGCGGCGGCGAGTCAAGTTCCCTACGCTGATTACCCTTGGCTACCCAGTGGCTTGCCTCATTTGGAAGGGTTTTTGTACCCGGATACCTATCAGTTAGACGGCGATGCAGTCAGCCCGGAAGCTGTGATCAAACAAATGCTCGGCCGTTTCGAGCGGATAGCTTTACCGGTCTTTCAAAAAAATCAGAACAATACTAAGCTTTCTTTGAAAGAATGGGTGACGCTGGCGAGTATTGTAGAAAAAGAAGCTGTGGTTGCTTCCGAACGCCATCGCATTTCTGGGGTATTTACCAGTCGCTTGAATAAGGGCATGAAATTGGGTTCCGATCCGACGGTGGAATACGCCCTCGGCATCAGACAAACCAAGGAGAAACCTCTGACTTTTAAGCAGGTGGAAACGCCTTCTCCCTACAATACCTATATGAATGTAGGGCTGCCGCCAACTCCTATCGCAGCTCCGGGAATCGCAAGTCTGGAAGCGACTCTGGCTCCTGAAAATACAGAATACCTGTATTTTATGGCTCGATACGACGGCACTCACATTTTCAGCCGCACTCAGGCGGAACACGATGCTGCTGTGGCTCAAGTTGACCAGAAAGTGCGATCGGGTCAATAGATGGCCAAGGACTAATACATATAGCCTTTCGAGCTTTCATATGAGGTACTCATGGGCATAGGGCATAGGGCATAGGGCATAGGGCATAGGGCAGCCTCCGTGGGCATACCTCACCACGCTTGAGAACCGCTAAAAGTAAAAAGTCAAAAGTTATATTGGATTCGGCTACATCGGAATTATACCGAGCGTTTGAGGCTTCTCATGAGCAAGCGGGACAGCACTACACTCCGAAAATGCTGATTCGGATGCAAACGAAAACGATATTACAAAGCAAAAGCCATAATTATTGACTTTTTACTTTTGACTTTTTGAATGTTTAACTTCCCGCTTCTTATTTCTCAATCTAAAATCTAAAATCTAAAATCTAAAATCATTATGACTTGGGGAAAACTACTACAGCCAGACTTAGTTCTAGGCAATTCGGTCGTAAATTTAACGGCTGATATTCTTGAGAAATATCATATTAAAGGATTAGTGTTGGATGTGGATGAAACTCTCGTTCCCATTACAGCAATGAATGCTTCTGAGGAACTCAGCCTGTGGGTGGCAGAAATTAAACCTATAGTATCGCTGTGGTTGGCGAGCAATAATTTAAGTCAGACTCGGATCGGTCGAATTGCTGAGTCTTTGAATCTACCTTACATCACTGGTGCGGCTAAGCCGTCGCGGCGCAAGTTGCGAAAAGCGGTGACGGCGATGAATTTGCCGGTGGAACAGGTGGCGATGGTGGGCGATCGACTTTTTACTGATGTTTTGGCCGGCAATCGTTTGGGTATGTTTACTATTTTAGTTGAGCCAATGGTTGATGCTGGGTATGCGCTTCGCAAGTATCCGGTGCGTTCTTTTGAAGTTTGGGTGTCTCAAGCTTTGGGTGCTTCTCTTGATAGCAGAAAGTAGTCAGTTGACAGTTGACAGTTGACAGTTGACAGTTGACAGTTGGCAGTTGGCAATTGGCAGTTGGCAGTTGGCAGTTGACAGTTGACAGTTGGCATTAGTGCTGTCCCCGCTCCGCAATTATACAATGATCGGCAATTATACAACGATCGCCAATTATACAACGATCGCGATCGCAAACAGCACTACAAATGCAAAACTGAGATGCTTCCTATGAAGACTTGCATTTTTCACTACAAATCAATTTGATTGCGGGCGTGCGATCGCAGATAATATAACTAATAACTAATAACTAATAACTAATAACTAATAACCGATGACTCAAACTATTGTTGTTAAAATAGGAACTTCGACACTTACTCGATCGACTACCGGGAACTTAGCTCTCTCAACTATTGCTACATTAGTCGAGATTTTGGCCGGTTTGCAGCAACAAGGCCATCGAGTAGTGTTGGTTTCTTCCGGTGCGGTGGGAGTGGGCTGCGCGCGCTTGGGCTTGACGGAACGCCCACGAAATATCGCTCTGAAGCAGGCTGTGGCCGCCGTCGGACAAGGGCGGCTGATGCGCGTTTACGATGACTTGTTCACTACTCTACAACAGCCGATCGCCCAAGTATTGCTCACCAGAGGCGATTTAGTACAGCGCAACGGGTATGTTAATGCCTACAATACGTTTCAGCAACTGCTCAAATTGGGCGTAATTCCGATCGTCAATGAGAACGATACTGTAGCGGTAGACGAACTCAAATTTGGCGATAACGACACGCTTTCGGCGCTAGTAGCGAGTTTGGTAGAAGCAGATTGGTTGTTTGTGCTCACGGATGTCGATCGGCTGTATTCAGCAGATCCGCGCAGCAATCCCGACGCACAGCCGATCGCCCTAGTAGAAAGCATGGCACAACTCACAGCATTGGACGTACAAACAGGAGATTCCCGCAGCGGTTGGGGAACCGGCGGAATGGTGACAAAAATTGAAGCCGCCAGAATCGCCACAGCATCAGGAGTACGCACAGTCATCACCAACGGCTGCTTTCCTGGTAATATTGAGAAAATATTGAACGGCGAGGCGATCGGCACTCAATTCGAGCCGCAACCGCGCCCAGTCAACGCTAGAAAACACTGGATAGCCAACGTCCTAATTCCAGCCGGAAAACTCTATTTAGATGCGGGTGCTGTCAAGGCAATTTCCCACGGCGGAAAATCGCTGTTAGCTGCGGGAATTGCTCGAGTAGAAGGAGAATTTCAAGCTGATGATTCCGTGCAGTTGTGCGACGGAGAAGGCAAACAAATTGCGAGGGGACTTGTCAATTATAGCAGCTTAGAGTTGAGACAAATCAAAGGGTGCAAATCAGATAAAATTGCTGAGATTTTAGGCTATGCAGGGGTTGAAACCGCAGTACACCGAGATAACTTAGTGATTGTTTAATCATTAAAATAAGACGTACGAATGGAATTCGCATCTACACAAACGATGTCCGCCTCCGCGGACTGAAGAAGGTAACATAATTTTAACTGCCGGCTCTTCAACCCGCGGAGGCGGGTTTTCTTTGTGTAGGCGCGAATTCCATTCGCCCAGGCGCGAATTCCATTCGCGAGCGTCTTCTCTCGTGGGGTGAGTGCTTGTATAGACGCGGTTTCAACGGTCTTCTTAACAAACGTCTAAACAGTCAAGAGTGCGATCGAACGCAGAAATCGAGGATACTTGCAGCACAGTTTTGCAAGAATTTGTTGTACTGTGTCCAAATAGCTCGTGCATCGCTTCTGTAAATAGTTCAAATACATTTTGTGCTAATTCTAAAGCTGCTTGGCGTTCCGCATCAGAAAGTTCTATCTCTGCTAAAACTTGCAACATCTCCGGTGTATTTAAAATTTGATGATTTTCCAAACCAACATAACTTCCTCCCAAATAAATATATTCTTTTTTATTGATTTTCTCTAATTCCACGATCACTGCTAGCGCCGCCTCACAAAAAACTGTGGCGGTTCCTTCCAAGGCTTCGGCTAACACCAGTTTCTGAATGGGAGAGGCTTTCCAAGCGTAGCGTTCCAGCACCGAACAGAGCGATCGAGTTTTTTTAGTTTCTTCACCCCAAAGCAGCCTGAAGTCCCCGTAACTCATTAATTTGTTGAAACCCAATGTCTCTAGATGTTGCAGATACCCGTACCAGTAGTAGTTTTCTTTGTAAGTATATTTGTTAATCAGTTCCTGAACCTTGTTATTGCTGGAAGAGTCTCGGAGGACGTACTTGTTTAAATCACTCAAGCCCATAGCCAAAGGATCGAGTACAGGTGCAAAAATTAGTCGTTGATTCGGGTGAATGTGTTTATTAGCTAGAAATTCAAATAACGGCAATTTTGCAAACTCATCTTTTTTTTGTGCAATGAATGCCATAATCTCTTTCATAGCTTTTTCCTCGGAGTGGCTGTTCTCAAGATAATCTCGATCCCTGCATTAATTATCTATGTTTGTGAGTCTAAGTAATTGTGTTTCTTGTCATACATATGTGTATTTTAGATCGTATACTTAGCGTGTTTGCCGTCACAAAATAATGTGATTTGCATCATATTATGGAAAATTACCAGAAAGAATTAGTTGAAAGCCTCTCCCTGCTCGGGAGAAATTAAAATCAGACTATTCATTACTCCAATCCTCGGACTTCTAGGTAGAGGTGGCTCTCAAACTGTCAACTGTCAACTGTCAACTGTCAACTGTTGAAAAGATGTCATTGCGAACGTAAGGCATTGAAGTGAAGCATAAGCCCTAGCCCTTTCAGGGCGGCTTCGCCAACGGGCAGGCACGCGGCTACGCAGGGGTCTGAGACTACTTTTCTCTGCTGTGATAACCGTAGCCCAGGTAAGTATTTAGACGGACACGATCTAAGTCAGGACTTAAGCAGAACCGATGAAAAATAGATCCTGCAATTAAACACACAGATTTTGCGATCGCAAGGGGTAGCTGGCCATGACAGAAATACCTAATTAATGCGTGAGTCCTGTAAGTCTACAAATAACAATTTGCTCTTCCCAGAATTGCCTTTAGAGGCCTCCACAAAAAGAATGATCCAATAGCTATGTGGGTTTAGCGAAAATTTCCACAAACCATTTGTGAAGATTGGGCAGACGATTTATCTGGG